>CAXBQJ010000091.1:0-5331 GCA_963977775.1 uncultured bacterium | reverse complement strand
TACCTAATCCAACTACTAAAGGATGCTTCTCTTCAAAAGCTACATTTGAATTTAATAAATCAGATAATGCAACAAGTTCTCGATCTGAATTTGGTATTTCAACACCAATTGCAGATTTTCCAGGAATCGGAGACAAAATTCTTACATCAGCACTTGCCACTGCGTATGCAATATTTTTACTTAAAGCTGTGACTCGTTCAACTTTAACTGCTGGCCCAAGTTCAACTTCATATCTTGTAACAGTTGGTCCTCTAAAAAATCCTGTCACATTTGCATCAATATCAAATTGTGAAAATACTTTAGTTAAGGATTCAACAACGCCATCATTTACTTTACTTTTCAATTTAGGTGTTGGACCAGGTTTTAAAATCGAAAGTGGTGGAAGTTTATAGTTCTTATCTACTTTCATGACAAGTTGCTTTGCTACAGGCTTTGCAGCAAGTTTCAAACTATTGTCAGATAGTTTTTGAATCGGTTGGGTTGAATCCATTTCTGAAACAATTGAAATTGGTTGGGTTGAATCTAAATCCTCTTGATAATTTTGATCAGTTATGACAGGAGATGCAGCAAAAGGTTCATCATCCACCAAAGAATCTAGATCTTCCACCTGATCTTTACTTTGCCATTTACTCAACCATCTTGTTAAAACATTTCCTTTTTTAGGCTCTTCTTCAATAAATTCATCATCAACTATGTCTTGGTTAATTAATTCATCTTCGTAATCTGTCGCACTAAAAGCATCTAGTTCTTGTTCGAGATCGGTTTCTTCATAATTCTTGGTTCTCTTCTTGAAGATAAAAGCAATGATTACTTTTAATTTTTCTCCGACCGCTGTGACAGGAGTTTTTGTTGTGATTAAAAGACCAAAAAAACCAAACAGTATTAGAAGTAAGCAAGCTATAAATCCATTTGTTAAACCACCTAGTGGTGTAGCGATTAACCAACCAAGCCAGCCAGCACCAGACTGCATAGCCTCAACGCCATCTCCAGGACTTGGAGTTCCTTTGTACAAATGCCATAAACCAGCAACACTTATTAATACAGCAGAAATCCCTATGCCAATTCTTGGACCTTCACCTTTTTGGGCAGGATTTCTAAATGTTTGCCATGCTGCATAAACCAATACCACTGGAAGAAAAATAGTAAGCGCACCAACTGATCCACCAATAATTAATTTTGAATAATTTGTGATTACGGTTTTTGTGTCAAACCAACTTTGTGCACCGATAATTATGGAAAATGCCAGAAGAACTAAACCTAAACCATCTCTTCTTTGTTTAGGATCTATTTCTTTGGCACCATGACCAATCGCTCTGGCAATTGCACCAAATATTTTTGCGACTAAGTTCCAAGCTAAACCTATTAACGAAATTATTCTTCCCACTAAAAGCAAGAATCCGCTTGCTCTTTTGGAACTCTTATTTTGGGCACGCGAACGCGCCGGCGTACTTGTAGCCATAAATAGAGGTTACCCTCGAGAAACACCTGAAACTTGCGTATCAGAAGTTACTTAATGTGCGTGTCGCAACTTCTGTATCAAAATCTAACCTTGAAAGCCTTTTTCGCGGTGTGAACCGTCACAAAAAGGTTTGTCATTTGAATGCCCGCACCTACACAAAGATTTACTAGATGATTCAACATTTTCAGTCGTAACTTCACTTGCTCCAGGTTTAGTGTAATTTAATTCAAAATTACCTTCAACTCTTATTGAACCATTTGGTTTGACAGTAATTTTTACTTTTTCTTCACTCATTATTTTCTCCTTAAGCTTCCACAACCACTGGAATTATCATAGGCCTTCTTCGATGTTGATCGCTCACCCATTTTCCAGTAGTGCGACGAACAACTTTTTGTAATTGATTTATATCGTAAACATTATCATTCATTGCTTGTTCCAAATTTGTTTTTATTAAAGGAATTACATCATCAAAAACTTCCTCAGTTTCTGAAAATCCGCGAGCATGAATTTCTGGTCCTGCAACAACTTTATTTTCCACTGAATCAACAACTACTACAACAGAGATAAAACCTTCCTCTCCTAAAATTTTTCTATCCTTTAATGAATCCTCAGCAACACCACCAACACTTGATCCATCCACAAAAACAAGTCCACAAGGAACTGCACCGACAATTTTTGCTTTTCGATTAAATAAATCAACCACAACTCCATCTGAAGTTATAACCACGTTGTCTTTTTTGACACCAGTTTTTATTGCTAAAGCTGCATTTGCTCTTAAATGTCTTGGTTCGCCATGAACTGGCATTACATTTCTTGGTTTTAAAATATTATAAAAATAAAGCAATTCACCACTAGCTGCATGTCCTGAAACGTGCACTTTGGCATTTCCCGAATGAACAACATTGGCACCTTGCTTGGTTAACCCATTTATTACTTTATTTACAGAGTTTTCATTTCCAGGAATTAAAGACGAAGCAAGAATAACCGTGTCATTTTCACTTATTCTAATTTTGTGATCAAGACCAGCCATGCGAGATAAAGCTGACATTGGTTCTCCTTGAGAACCTGTAGTAATCAAGACAATTTCATCATCTGCAAATGAGTCAATATCGTCTAATTCAATAGTTGCATCAGCAGGAATTTTCAGATAACCCAAATCCCGTGCAATTCCCATATTTTTAATCATTGATCTTCCCACAAAAATAACTTTTCTGTTATGTAAATGGGCGGCATCAATTATTTGTTGCACCCTATGTACATGGGAAGCAAAACTTGCCACAATAACTCTTTTTGGTGCCCTTGAAATTATAGTTTCAATAACTGGAGTAATATCTTTTTCGTGAGGAACGAATCCTGGGACTTCAGCATTAGTTGAATCAACTAAAGCTAAATCAATCCCCTCATTTCCTAATTTGGCAAAAGTATTTAAATCAGTAATTCTTCCATCTAAAGGAAGTTGATCCATTTTAAAATCCCCAGTATGAATCAAAGTTCCAGCACCAGATTTCACTGCTAAAGCAAGAGCATCTGGAATTGAGTGATTTACGGCAATAAAGTTAACTTGAAATTCACCAATTTTTTCAATATCGCCTTCTTTTACTTGTCTTAAATCAGCTTTTATACGGTGTTCTTTTAATTTTTCTGCTAAAAGTGCCAGAGTTAACTTAGAACCATAAATAGGAACATTTGGTGCTTCGCGTAAAAAATAAGGAACTCCACCTATGTGATCTTCGTGCGCATGAGTTAAAACTATTGCTTTTATTAAATTAAGTTTGTCTCTTAAATAACTAAAATCTGGCAAAATTAAATCAACTCCAGGTTGATTTTCTTCAGGAAATAAAACTCCAATATCGACAATTAAAATATCTTTTTGATATTGCAAAACGGTCATATTTCGACCAATTTCACCAATTCCACCCAAGGCAACAACGCGTAGAGTTTCCGGTGCTAATTTTTGTGGCAGCGGAAACTCATGTTGAGTTAACGTCAAATCTTTAAGCCTCCCGCGAGCAAATCTGCTCTTAATTGTTGGATTTGTTTTTCGTCAGCATTGACGAGTGGCAAACGGGCTGCGCCTGCCGGTAATCCTTGTAATGAAAGTGCTGCCTTAATTGACATCACACCTGGCATTCGAGACATCACGCCTGTATAAATTGGCAAAAGATTCTGATGTATTTCTAAAGCTTTATCAAAATTAGAATTAAAAAAACTATCTGCCATAAGTTTTAATCTATCTGCAATCAAATGTCCGCAAACACTTACAAATCCAATTGCTCCAATTGACAATAATGGCAAATTTAGGGCATCTTCTCCTGAATACCAGGCAAGTTTTGTTTCTTTGATTAACTTAGAAGCTGCTTCCAAATTATTTTTGGCATCTTTATTTGCAACTATTCTTGGATGTTCACTCAATTTTAAAAAAGTTTCAGATTCAATGGCTATTCCAGCTCTTCCAGGAATGTCATAAGTCATTAATGGAAGTCCAGTAGCATCTGCCACAGTTTTGAAATGAGCATAAACTCCTTGTTGAGTTGGTTTGTTGTAATAAGGGGTAACAACTAAGACGCCATGTGCGCCAAGTTTTTCTGCATCTTTAGCTAATCCAACAGTGTGTGCTGTGTCATTGCTTCCCACTCCAGCAATTACTTTTGCTTTATTTCCAACAGATTCAAGCACAGCTTTTAAAACTTGATTTTTCTCTATTTCAGTTGTGGTGGCAGATTCACCCGTTGTGCCATTTACAACTATGCCGTCATTTCCTAAATTCACTAAATGTTCTGCTAATTTTGCAGCCCCATCAATATCAACATTTCCATCTTTATTAAATGGCGTGATCATGGCTGTTAACACCGTGCCAAATGGACGGTTTTTATTTGTCATGAATTAAAGATTAGCGCTTAAGGAGATACTCGCCCATTCTTGATGAAGGCTTGGTGCGTAATTGGCATGATTTTTGCAAAAAAATCTTCATATTTCTCCGCCACCATTTCTATTTCTCTTTGTGGATATGAAGGAAAATGTGAACCATCTGCTTTAAGCCTTAAAGATAAAAAATTCATTAAAGCTCGTGAGTTCATAGTGACATAAGCGCTGGAATAAATAGTTACAGGTAAAACTCCTCGAGCAACTTCATCCCAGCGGCACGGCTGCCCGATTGCAGCAGCTGTGCCTCCAGCAATACCGCCTGCTCCCAGTCCGAGTCGGGAAAGATCAAGGTCTGATTGAAAAAGTCAGGATCTGGTGTGTTATCGCCATCAATCAGTACAAAGCGTTCGGTGGTGCTGGCTGCTGCCGCGGCCTTGTGCGCAGCATCCGATCCCTTGACCCCATCCACTCGTTGCGCCCAGGGCACCATGTTACGAATACGCACCCAGAATTCTTCACGCTGAGGTTCATCATAAGTGAGATAAATTACATCTAGATCCGCAATGTCAATTTGATTCATAGGTTTTGAGGCTCCATTTCACATGATCCCGATCGGGGTCAACTACCACGCACACATCCAGGGGCGAGCAGGTGGTGCCTTGCTCACCTGGAACCAACTTGGCGTGAACCAGGTAATTTAGGATTTCCAGTTTACCCTCGCGCACTCTTACATATCTCGGTGCTCTATGATAGGTGTCCTGATCTATCTCAATATAGTTACCTGGTTCCAAGCTCATGCTGTAAAACAACGGATGACCTTGGCTGTCATAGTAGAGTCGATACGTGGGCTTGGGTGGTGGATCTGTGGGTGCCAGCGCGGCCCAAAACTCCTCTTCAGTCATGCTCATGAGCCCACTCCTTGTGATGGTAATGCACCAGACCCCACTGTGCCTGGGTCGCGATGCGTAGACCGGGTCTGGTACGTTCCCAGACCAATTCCTGATTCC
>CAXBQJ010000090.1:0-5348 GCA_963977775.1 uncultured bacterium | reverse complement strand
TTATAAACAAAGTATTTGTTCTGTTCATCTTTATTTTATAATTCTCTGGTATTTCCCTATCGCCAACTACACATTTGATGGGTTGCTTATCATTTTGCAATTTTTTGGGAAGTCTTACATTCAACTCTGGATTATCGACAAGAATAGTTTCTGTTCCTGTAACTATTGCGTCGCATCCATTTCTAATTTGATGAACTTCTAACTCTGATTCCTTACCAGTAAGTCTTAGTTTCCTATTTTTCCCATCGTGAATCTTGCCATCAAGAGATAAGGCAATTTTTGCTGTGACATATGGTCTTTGAAGTTCAAACGATTTTAACCAACGATGATTTACTCTTGAATATCTATTGTTTGATTTCAAATACTGGACTTCAACGCCATTCTTGTTTAAGAATTCTGTATTTTGATGACTGAGCGGATTTGGATCTTTATTTGAATAAACAACTTTAGAAATACCAGAATCAACTATCAGTTGTGAACAGGAAGGAGTTTTTCCAATATGGTTACAAGGTGAGAGACTGACGTAAATGGTGCAACCTTTAGCTTTTTTCCCAGCAATCTTGATAGCAACTTGTTCAGCGTGATCAGTACCATAGCCTTCGTGAAATCCTTCAGCAATTTTAAGACCAGATCGATCAATTAAAACTGCGCCGACTCTTGGATTTCTTTTTACTGAATAAGGTACTAAAGATAAATCATTTGCATAAGAAATCCAATAATTATCAGATTGATAAACCATAGATTAATGTTTATGACTTTTAATAGCTATTTCTCGCATTTCCATCATCGCTTTTCCAGGATCAGATGTTGAAAATGCAGCCGAGCCTACAACCAAAAAATCAGCTCCAGATTTAGTTGCGATATCTATAGTTTTATAACCAATTCCACCGTCTACTTGTACCCAGACATTTAGATTTCTATTGTCAATTTCATTTCGTGCTCGTGAAACTTTTTCCATCATGTCTGACATAAATGTTTGACCCCCAAATCCAGGCTCCACTGTCATCACTAATACAACATCTACATAATCAAGTAATTCTTTTATTTCATCAAAATTTGTTTTAGGCTTTATCGCAATACCAACTTTTTTCTTAAGATCTTTAATTTGTGAAATTATTCTCTTTGGTTCTTTTGCAGCTTCGATATGAAAAGTTACTGAATCAGCACCTGCATCGGCGAATTCGATTGCCCATTTATCAGGGTTTTCAATCATTAAGTGTGCATCTAATGGCTTGGTTCTTGATTTTGAAAGTGTTTCTAATATTGATTTTCCAAAACTTAAATTTGGAACAAAATGATTATCCATAATGTCAACGTGTAACCAGTCGATATGGTTTTTGACTGAATCTATCTCTTTGGCAAGTTGATTCATATCTGCGTTTAAAATACTTGCAGCAATTTTGATAGTCATACTATTAGTTTACTTGAGTTATGAATTTTCTCTTGTTTTGCTAATTTGGTGATTTCAATCAAATTTTAAGCCAGTTTTATCTTGAATTCCGTTATACCAAGATTTAGCAGACATTCTTTTTTTCCCTTGGGGTATTACCTCACCCAATTTAATTGCCAGATCATTTGAACCAACAGTAATCTCGCCGTCGAGTAACTCTATTTGACCAATATTCAATCTGCTCTCCGCAATTTTGGCAGGATTAAGAATCTTGATTTTTTCCCCTTTGAAAGTAGACCACGCACTCAAATTAGAGGTACCAGCTCGAATAATATTTAGAATTTTAGAATGCTCATTATTCCAGTCAATTTTAAGTTCATTGTCCTTTAATTTTGCAGCATAAGATGCTTCTCCAACTTGTTTTGTAGGTGTGATTTCATAATTTTCTATCTGGTTTAGCAATTCAATAATTTTTTTTGAAGCCAATGAATTTAGTTCTTGAAATGCTTCATCAGCAAATTGATTGTCCAAGTCAATTTCAAATTGACGATAAATTGGACCTGTATCTAAGCCTTTATCAATTTGAAAAAATGTTATGCCAAGCTTTTTCTCACCATTCAAAATCGATCTTTGAACAGGCGCTGCTCCACGATATTTTGGAAGCATTGAAAAATGAAGATTCATCCAACCAAATTTCAATCGGTCGAGCAAGTCCTCAGGAATTAGATGTCCAAATGCCACAACCACCGCTAAGTCTATTTCAAATTTCTTTAGAATGTTTTGATAAAAATCTTCTCTGAGTGACTCTACTTCAAACAATTTTAAATTTCTTTCTTCAGCGTATTGTGCTACAGCAGTTTTACTTTTTTCTAATCCCCTTCCTTTAGGCTTGGCACTTTGTGTAATTACTGCAACAACTTCATGTTTGGAATTAAGAATTTCTTCGAGAACAGGTATTGCTTGTGTAGGAGAACCAAGAAAAATGATTCTCATTATAAAGATAATCCATTTGTTGCATGTGGACTTATTTTTATGATTGGTTTTTCATTTGCAAACCATTCAGATTCTCTAATTGCCTTCATAGCTAATTTACGGGTAGGTGAATCTAGTCTGTCAACAAAAATAATTCCGTCTAAATGATCTGTTTCGTGCTGAATACATCTTGCTAATAATTCTGAACCTTCAATAACAATGTCTTCGCCATACATATTTTTTCCGCTAGCTATTACTCCATAAGACCTTTTGGTATTAAAAGCTAATCCTGGAACAGAAAGGCAACCTTCATCACCTTCTTGAGAATTATTAGTTAGAGACAAAACTGGATTTATCAGATGACCTGGTTTATCTTCTTCAACGCAATAAGTAAAAACTCTTAAAGAAACACCAATTTGCGGAGCAGCTAAACCAACTCCCGGAGCTTCAAGCATTGTTTCAGTTAAATCCTTAACTAAATTTCGAATCTGTTTATCAAAATCTTTAACTTCATCTGCTTTTTTAGTTAAAACAGGATCACCAAAAACTCTTATATCTTTAATCGACATTTTGCCTCTTCACTACTTCAATATTAGTCGATGTCGTATGGATTTACTTTTACCCTCACTGGACTCTTCTTGTCGATACTAAACTTAATAATTTTACTTCGTAAATCTTTTGTTA
The DNA here is from genome assembly GCA_963977775.1 of uncultured bacterium. Lineage (GTDB taxonomy): Bacteria > Actinomycetota > Actinomycetes > S36-B12 > UBA5976 > ATZT02. Next base: position 2,302 of record CAXBQJ010000090.1, on the reverse strand, counting down.
TTTCTTTTGCATCTTGAACATTAATGACAACCGATGATTGCTTTGCTTCATCAATTCTTGGACCAATAATAGAAATATCTTCTCTTTTTTGCAAATCATCTATAATTTCAATTATTTCACTTATTTGCCCGCTTATAACTAAATTGCTGTTTTTAGGTTTGATTAACGTAGATTCTCTTTCATCCAGAACTCTTTTGTTAAACCAATCACTTCTATTCTTGAGTAAACTCTGCAATATTCGATTACTTGAATATAAAGTTAGATAAACAACGCCACCTAATTTCCGACTTTTGGTCAATGAACATACATGAAGCCATTTTCGAAGAGCTTCTTCTTCACAAGAAAGGGTTGGACGAGCCAAAGTTAGAAATGCATCTAAAACAACACTCGCCTGGTATCCATTTTTCGACAAAGGTTCAGCACCTGGAGTTGCAACTACAATTACTTTTTCATCTGAAACTTTACGAAGTATAGATTTTCCACCAGATGTAAGAATCTTTACTCCCGGAAATGATTTACCAAGTTCTTCCACGATTTTAACTTGTCCTGGAACCGAAGTAACGTATTTTGTACTTTTACAATACTTACAAAACCAGTTAACTACGGTTTTGTTGCACCATTTACATTCTGGCGATGTATTTTTATTCTTTACTGCTAAAGGACCAAAACAATTTTGACATCTAGCACTTTCTTTGCATGATAAACATTGCAAATTACTTGCATAACCAAGTCTTGGTACATGAACTAAAACATTTCCTTCTTTTAAAGCATTTTTCATTATGTTCCATGCCTTTGATGGAATCCTCTTACTTTGCTCTATAGGATCTGAACTGTCATTACAGGTGATTTCTGGCCAAAAATTTTCTACATCTGGAATCAAAATTTGATTGAATAAATTGCTACTTAAATCAACTTGGGTATTTAAAGATATGTTATAGCCACAGCTTATTAAAAATACCCCTTCATTTTTAGCTCTTTCTATTGCAACATCTCTAGCGTTCCAATAGGGACTTTGTGGCGAATAATAGTTTTCATTAGAGTCATCCCAAATTAAAATTAAATCAAGATTATCGATGGGTGCAAATATTGCATTTCTTGTTCCCACAACGACATCAAAATTGTTAGATAAAATATTCATAAAAGCTTCATATCTTTGGCTTGCCTCTTGCTCAGCACTTAGAATCTGAAAATTTATTTCAGAGTTATCTATTTTTTCAATAAAACGATTTATTTCTGTGATGGTGGGAAATAGTATTAGAATCTTTTTTTCTAACTTAGCAAAATCTTTGATAGTTTTAAACACATATTCTTCCCATTGGAAATTGGGAGGAAATTCTACGCTAGTAAAAAGAGACTGAATATTTTGATTTAGAAACGATAAACTTTCACTTGTTTTTAATCTTTTTGGTGTTATTTGTTTATTGGCATATTTCTTTTCAATTTTTGCCTGTCGTGGAGGTACAGCAAATCTCAAAACATCATTCAAATTTCCCAAATTTTGATCTGCAACTATTTGACAAAGTGCAATAACTTCTTTCTTTAGGACAACAAATGAAGAAATCACTTTTTCAATTTCAGCTAGTTTCTTATTCTGTGAACTTTGAGCAACTCTTTCTATTACCCAACCCTCAAGATTTCTATTGGAAAATCTAACTTTTACCTTGACTCCTGGTTGAACTTGTTTATCTAAATTTTGAGGAATCAAATAATCAAAAGGCCGGTCTAAATGAGGTAAAGGTGTATCTAATATAACTTTTGCAACGGGTAAGTGCTGAGGCATAAATTAGCCCACACTCCTATTTTCTATTTAGAAACTGCAGCCTTTAATGCCTCTGCTCGATCAGTTTTCTCCCAGGTGAAATCTTGATCTTCTCTTCCGAAATGACCGTATGCTGCTGTTTTTCTGTAAATTGGTCTTTTCAAATTTAGATCCCTAATAATTGCGGCTGGCCTTAAATCGAATACTTTCAATATTGCTTCCTGAATTTTTTCATCATTTACTATTCCGGTGCCAAAAGTTTCGACGAAAACACCAACAGGTTGCGCTTTTCCTATCGCATAGGCAACTTGCACTTCACATCTTGTAGCAAGACCTGCTGCTACAACATTTTTTGCTACATATCTCATGGCATAAGCTGCTGAACGATCAACTTTTGATGGATCTTTTCCTGAAAATGCTCCACCACCATGTCTACTCATTCCACCATATGTATCGACAATTATTTTTCTACCAGTTAATCCAGCATCACCCATAGGACCACCAATTTCAAATCTTCCAGTTGGATTAACTAGCAAACGAAAA
>CAXBQJ010000089.1:0-5370 GCA_963977775.1 uncultured bacterium | reverse complement strand
CTGATGGGCGGGCGGCAAGTATGACTAGGTCTGATTTTTGCAGGCCGGCGAGCAGGCTATCGAGTTTGTGAAATCCGGTGGGGATGCCGCGGAGTTTGCCTTTTTCTTTATGTAATTCGTCGATACGTTCAAACGCTTCGTTCAAAACGGTCTTTATGTTGATCAATAACCTCTAATGCTTGAGTCCCGATTGATCCTGTGGAACCCAGAATGCAGACTCGACGAATAGACACTCTCCAATTGTCCGACATCGCATTTAACCCGTAATCTTGAGGTAGCAACATTTTCACAGGAGAGATATGACATCTAACAAGGTTGGCGGACCAACATTAGAACAAAAAAGAAAAGTAGTTACATCTATTCCAGGACCAAAATCATTGGAAATGCAAAAAAGAAGAAATGAAGTCGTAAGTGCTGGAGTTAGCAGCACTCTTCCAGTTTATGTACAAAGGGCTGGTGGCGGAATTATTGAAGATATTGATGGAAATTCATTTATTGATTTGGCCGCAGGTATTGCTGTTACTTCTGTTGGAAACGCAAACCCAATTGTTGTAAAAAATGTTCAAAACGCAGTTGAACAATTTACGCACACATGTTTCATGATTGCGCCTTACGAATCTTATGTTCAAGTATGTGAAGCACTAGCTCGATTAACTCCAGGAAAACATGCAAAAAGATCTGCACTTTTTAATTCAGGTGCTGAGGCTTTAGAAAATGCAGTAAAAATTGCTAGATATTTCACAAAAAAAGATGCGATTGTTGTAGTTGAACATGGTTATCACGGAAGAACAAATTTAACTATGGCAATGACTGCAAAAAATATGCCTTATAAAAAAGGTTTTGGACCTTTTGCCCCCGAGATTTATAGAGTTCCTACTTCTTACCCTTTTCATGATGAATTATCAGGAACAGATGCAGCAAAAAATGCAATTTCACGAATTGAAAAAGAAATTGGTGCCGATCAGTTAGCAGCAATTGTTATTGAGCCAATTCAAGGCGAGGGAGGCTTTATAGTTCCAGCTCCTGGATTTTTTAGTGAATTAGCAAATTGGGCAAAAAATAATAATGTTTTGTTTATTGCTGATGAAGTACAAACAGGTTTTGCAAGAACAGGCGCAATGTTTGCCAGTGAACATGAAAATGTAGTTCCAGATTTAATCACTATGGCCAAAGGTATGGGTGGTGGTTTACCAGTTGCAGCTGTCACAGGTAGAGCTGATGTCATGGATGCAATTCATCCTGGAGGATTAGGTGGAACTTACGGAGGAAATCCAATTGCATTAGCAGGAGCTCTAGGTGCACTTGAATCTATAGAAAAAGAAAATTTAGTTGAAAAAGCCAAACATATTGAATCAATTATGTTGCCAAGGTTAAAAAATATGGCACAACAATATTCACTTATTGGAGATGTAAGAGGTCGTGGAGCCATGATTGCAATTGAAATAGTGAAACCAAATACTAAAGAACCGGATTCAGATACAACTACAAAAATTGTAAAAGCTTGTCACGCAGAAGGTGTACTTGTTTTAACTGCTGGTACTTATGGCAATGTTCTAAGATTTTTACCTCCATTAGTAATAAGTGATGAATTACTGAATGAAGGTTTAGATGTCTTAGAAAAAGCTATAATTTCTGCTAGCTAATTTTTTTATAAACTGCTAGGTAAGCAGGATGTATCGGAATTAATCTGGTTAACCAGGCAGGATAATGAGGTAAAAAAGAATCCCTTAATGTTTTCATATTGTTTTTTTCAAACATTCTTTTGATTTCTTTACCTTTAGGTCTGTAAATATGAGTTGGGTCAGATTCATAAAGGTATTTATATTCCCATTTATTAAATGAATTATTTATCGTAGGAAGATGAACTAATGCGATTCCCCCTGGTTTTAATGCCTTACATATTGAATCAATTCCATCTTGAGGTCTAGTCAAGTGTTCTATGACATTTATTGCCAGAATTAAATCAAATTTATCCTCAAATACGACACCATTTTGAATATCTGCAACTTTATAATTTCTATTGGGTTTTCTTTTACTTGCCATTTCAATGGCATGCTCTGAAATATCTGATCCACAAACTACTTTTGCTTCATCGAAATAATCTAATAACCAGCCGTATCCACATCCAATATCAAGTACTGACGAGTCTTTTAATTGCTGATTGCCATATTTATTGAATAATTTAACCAAAATTCCGTCACGCAATTTATCGATTTTTGTTTGACTTGGATTTCCTGAATCATCCTTTGCCCCATAAAGATTTGAAAAGTAATCCTCTGAATTAAATTCGTGACTCATTTTTGATGATTTTAATTGACAGTTGCAGCTAATTGACCACAAGCGCCATCGATTTCTCTGCCACGTGTGTCTCTTACCGTTACAGCAATCTCTGAATCTTGCAAAATAGTTACAAAATTACTTTCATCCTTCTTATCTGAAGCTGTCCATTTTGATCCAGGAGTGGGATTTAATGGGATTAGGTTTACGTGCACATCTTTTCCTTTCAATAATTTGGCTAATTGTTGAGCATGAATTTTTTGATCATTAATTTCTTTAATTAATGCATACTCAATTGACACCCTTCGTCCAATTATTTGCGCATAATTCCAGGAGGCATTAAGAACATCTTTGATTGGATATCTTTGATTTACTGGCACAAGCGTGTTACGTAATTCATCATTTGGAGCATGCAAACTTACGGCTAAGCGAACTGGTAATCCAATTTTTGCTAATTCGTTAATTTTTGGAACTAGGCCAACCGTGCTTACTGTTATATTTCGTGCACTAATACCTAAACCATTTGGTGGTAATTCATGAATTGCATGAATTGATTGCAAAACAGCTTTGAAATTTGCTAATGGTTCACCCATACCCATAAAGACAATGTTTGACAGTCGACTTGGACCATCAGGAAGTTGACCAGTTGCAGCATAAATTGATCCCAATTGAACTTGAGAAACAATTTCTGCAGCAGATAGATTCCTTTTTAATCCCAATTGACCAGTTGCACAAAATGGGCAAGCCATGCCACATCCTGCTTGGGAAGAAATACAAATAGTTGTTCTATTTGGATAATGCATCAAAACACTCTCCACAAACAATCCGTCATAAAGTTGCCATAAAGTTTTTACGGTATTTCCTTGATCTGCTTTCTGTAATTTTTTCTCAGTCAATAATTGTGGTGTTAACTTTGCTGCAATTTGATTTCTTTCTTCATTCGGAAGATCTGTCCAACTACTAAAATCATTATTTAAATTTGCAAACCAGTGTCGACTAACCTGATCTGCTCTAAATCCAGGAATTCCTAGCTCTTTTGCAAATTCCTTTCGTTCTTTTAAAGAAAAGTCTGCAATGTGTTTTGGCGGTTTTTTTGTTTCTTTTAGCTCCTCTATTACGTTGAACATTTACATAAATCCTAAAAATAGACCAAAAAGAAGGAATGAAAATAAAGAATTAAATGCTAAAGAATCAATTCGATCCGCCATTCCCCCATGCCCTGGTAAAAAAGTTGAAAAATCTTTTATCGATAATTTTCTTTTAATATAACTTTCAAACAGATCACCTATAGTGCCAGTTATTGCTAACACTAATCCTAAAATTATGTTTTCAATCAAACTTAAATCCAAAAAATAGGGCACTACGAAAAATGAAAAAATAATGGCAAAAAATATAGATCCTATAAGACCCTCATATGATTTGTTAGGTGAAATTTTTGGTGCGAGTTTTGTTTTTCCAAAAATAATTCCTGCAAAATAACCGCCAGTATCACTTATAGCAGTAATTGCAATAAATATAAAAACTCTTTGGGCGCCATCTTTGGTTAAAAGCATGAGAATTGCTAAAGAACCAAATAATCCTAAATATAAAACCGTAAAAAATGAATACTTTAAATCTTTTTTCTTATTTTCCTTTGAACTTAGAGAAATAAATATCATTAGCAAAATAATTGTAGAAATTATTGCATAAATAATTGCTATTTGGCCAAATAATATTGGCAAAAATATGAAAAGCGAAATTAAGAACATTACTATACTTTTTGAAATTGTTAAATTAAGTTTTATATTTAATTGATTTGTAATTTCATATCCAGCAATTACAACGGCGGCCCAAGCTAAAAAAGTGAAAGCAAATTTGTTAATGAACAGAGTCAGAATCACTAACGAAATTAATGAAACGCCAACTAAAATTGCAAGAGGTAAATTTCTACCTGTATTAATTTTTGCCACAATTGGACTTTAGCCCATGATCAATAAAACAATTGAAATGCAACTTAAACTTCTAGCAGTTCTGCTTCCTTATGCTTCAAAATATCGTCAATTGCATGAACACCTTTGTTAGTAATTTCATCTAATGATTTTTCAGCCCTTTTGATGTCATCTTCGCTAGCTTCGCCATCTTTTTTTGACTTATCCAACTGATCTTTAGCATTTCTTCGAATATTTCTTATTGAAATTCTGGCATCTTCTGCTTTGTTCTTTGCAACTTTAATATATTCTTTTCTTCTTTCCTCCGTTAATTGAGGAATAGCAACTCTAATTATTGATCCATCATTGCTTGGATTTACACCTAAATCACTTTCGCGAATTGATTTTTCAATCGCAGCAATGGCACTTTTATCAAAAGGAGTAATTATGATCATGCGGGCTTCAGGATTTTGGAAAGTCGCCATTTGATTTAAAGGAGTTTGTGTGCCGTAATAATCTGCAGTGATCTTATTAAACATAGAAGCATTTGCTCTTCCAGTTCTAATTGTTGCAAAATCTTCTTTTGCAACTTCAATTGCTTTGTCTATTTTTGTTTTAGCTTCATTTAAAATTGTGGCTGTCATATCAGGCTCCCTTTATTATTGTGCCGATAGTTTTTCCTGAAACAGCTTTTGCAATATTTCCATCTTCCAAAAGGTTAAAGACCACGATTGGTAATTCATTATCACGGCACAGACTAATTGCTGTGGCATCAGCAACTTTTAAACCTTTTTGCAAGACTTCGTCATAAGAAAGTTCATCAAATTTTTTTGCGTTAGGATTTTTTCTAGGGTCAGAATCATAAACACCATCAACACCTTTTGCCATGAGCACAACTTCTGCCCCAATTTCAAGTGCTCGTTGCGCTGCGGTTGTATCTGTTGAAAAAAACGGTGCACCAAGACCTGCGCCAAAAATTACAACTCTTCCTTTTTCTAAATGTCTTATCGCTCGTCTTGGAACATATGATTCTGCAACTTGGCCCATTGTTATTGCCGTTTGAACTCTTGTTTCTATTTTTTGTTTTTCTAAAAAGTCCTGTAATGCAAGACAATTCATGACTGTGCCAAGCATTCCCATGTAATCTGCACGGGCACGGTCCATGCCACGCTCCGATAATTGCGCG
>CAXBQJ010000088.1:0-5387 GCA_963977775.1 uncultured bacterium | reverse complement strand
GTTAAAGCCCGCCAAGGTCTCCCAGGTTATTATTACTGACTCCGTCGAAAAATCTGCGGTGGTCGTGGTCCCGAATGACCAGCTTTCCCTTGCGATTGGTAAGGGTGGGATCAATGTCCGATTAACCGTTAAATTGACGGGATGGAAAATGGATATTCTCAGCGAAGATGAGTACGTCAAAAAAAGCGATACAATTCGTGAGGTGAATCATCTGTCTATTGCGGAGAAGATCAAAAATTCGAAGGCCAAAGAAGTGACACAATTTTGATTTTAAGTGTTCCAAAAATTGGTACACCGCTAGAACTAACAAGTATTCCTCGAGATTTACTTGTGACAATTCCTGCTCATGGTGATACGGGCGAAAAGAAAAATAAAATAAACGCAGCTTATGCATTTGGAGGTCCAAGTCTTTCCCTTAACACAGTTGAAAATCTAGTCGGAATTCAAATGGATAATTATGCAGAAATTGGTTTTGCAGGCTTAGTAAATGTTGTGAATAGTTTTAATGGAATTACGGTTTGTCCAAATCAAGATTTTTCTGATGAAAAATCTGGATTAAATATTAAACAAGGTTGTCAAAATGTTAATGGTTTAACTGCCCTTGCTTATGCTCGAATGCGCTATGCAGATCCAAAAGGTGATATTGGTAGAACTGAAAGACAACAAGAAGTTGTTAAGCAAATAATGAAAAAATCGCTTTCACCCTTTACTCTTTTAAATCCAATTAGAGCTCCTCAAACTGTTTCTGCTTTAGCTAAAGCTGTATCAGTTAATAAAGGAGTTGGGCCTTTCGATTTAATTCCTCTGGTATTTGCGTTACGAAGTGGTGGAATTGAATCGCAAACTTTGCCAAATAAATCTGGAGGAAATGTAGGAGATTTAGGTTCAGTTAGAAAATTGACAGATAATGCTCAAGAGGTTTTTAAATCTTTACAAGAAGGAACTAGAATTCCAATTTTTAAAGACGAATAATTCTATTCAGTTACTTTTCCATTAAAATAATCTGCAACATGATGAGCTTTTTCTAACAAATCTTCTACTTTTGTTCCAGAAATACTGACGTGTCCCAATGTTTCACCAACCTTGAATTCTTTGTCATATAACTCGATTTTTATCTCAGGTTCTCGGGCCATAACATGTAGAAAAGGTTTATAAAGATCAGGAAAATTTCCTCCCATAATTGTCACCAATACAGTTTGCTTTTGTAAAAGTTTGGTACTTCCTAACGGAAGATTTAAAACCGCTCTGACATGATTTTCAAAAACATCAGTTACGCAATTTTCAATCGTCCATTTACTCAAGCTTGTGGGAAGAAAATTTATCTGTCTCAATGTGCTATTTTCAAAAACTATTTCACAAGTCCCATTAAAATTTATTTTTTCAATAAATTTTAAAGCTAATTCTTGAATTTGACTTGCTTCAAAATCTTTTAAATTCAAAGCCGGAGAAATTACTTCGATAGCAGAATCCCTAAAGATTTTTATCTGAGAAACAGGATAAATAGCAGCTTGTCCCTGCTTGGATCTTGAGCAAATTACACATAAATAATTCTTTTCAATTTCTAATTTTGAAAAATTGTAATCAAATTTCAAATCTTTCAAATTAGAATCAATGATATTTGAATAATCATTTACAGATTCAATCTGATTTTCATGATCAAAAAGATAGAAATCTAAATTCTTATTTACTTGATTAAATTCATAAAAAACTATATTGTTTATTTTTAAATTTTCACAAATTCTTCTATAGTACCTTGAAATCTCATTCGATGTAAAAATTCCAACTGTTGGAGTATAAATATTTTTATTCATCTGGATAGTTTAATGGGCTAAAAAAATGTCTGCAGAACTTAAATTTTTTATTCCAGTATCACTTTCTAAAACTAATTCTCCATTTTCTGAAATATCTAAAACTTTTCCATGCAGCACTTGCCCATCTACTAATTGCGCTTTGATGATTTGATTAATTGTGATACACCTTTTTTTATACTCTCGAATTAAGGATGGGGTTGGCCAATTTTGTGCTCTGCTTTCCTCAAGCCACAATGCACTCAATTCAGAAATAAAAGCAGAAATTATTTCCTCTTTTGAGATAAAACTTTTTAAAATGTATTTTAAGGATGTTGCATCTTCCACGGGTAATTCGGACTTATCTTGATCAAAATTAACTCCAACCCCGACTATTATTTTATCTTTTTCAGATTCAACTAATATGCCACTAAATTTTTTTTGTAACAAAGTATCAACTGCTACTAGATCATTAGGCCATTTAATCTTTATATCTAAATTTGTGTAAGTTTCTATAGTTTTACATAAAGCAAGACTTACTATTAATGGAATCCAAGTAATTTTGCCATTCTGATACTGATTCAAATAAAGAGAGATAAAAATTGAAGAATTCTTGGGCGCAATCCAACTTCTATTTTGTCTACCTCTTCCTTTTGTTTGAAAATTAGCTAAAAGAAAAAATCCCTCTTTTTTTGAAATATCTTTAATCTCATCATTAGTAGAACCAACTTCATCTTTAATGACAAACTCTTGCCATAAACTGCTTCTTTTTTTGAGTTCTTCTTGAAGAATTTGGGTGTTTAACCCTGCTCTAGGTTTGAAAGAATCTGTCACACTAGTACCGTACGACAAGAGGCATTTGCAAAGCGAGGACCAGGTGGCAAGTAAGTCAGAAGATAACTTAAATCCACGCACCACCTCTGCAAAATTAAAGAAGTTACAAGAACTCAAAAATGATATTCACCTAACCCAAGCAAATCTTGCCAAAGAAAAGCAAAATGCAAAGGGTAAGAAAAGTGCTCGAGAAAGATTAGAACTATTACTTGATGAAGGTTCATTTCAAGAATTAGATGAACTTGTTAAACATCAAAAAAATAATTTCGGAATGAATAAAAATCGCCCCGCAGGTGATGGTGTTGTAACAGGATTTGGAACTATTGATGGTCGTCCTGTCTATGTTTATTCTCAAGATTTCACATCCATGGGTGGATCGTTAGGTGAAGCCATGGGAGCAAAAATTGTTAAATTAATGGATTTAGCAATTAAAACTGGAGCACCAATAATTGGCATAAACGATTCGGGTGGAGCAAGAATTCAAGAAGGTGTTGCTTCATTAGCAATGTATGGAGAAATATTTTTAAGAAACACAAAAGCTTCTGGAGTAGTGCCACAAATTTCAGTAATCATGGGTCCATGTGCTGGTGGTGCAGTTTATTCACCAGCCTTAACTGACTTTGTTGTGATGGTTGATAAAACTTCACATATGTTTATTACTGGACCAGATGTTATAAAAACAGTAACTGGTGAAGAAGTTTCTTTTGAAGATTTAGGTGGAGCAAGAGCTCATGCAACTAAATCTGGTGTTGCTCATTACATGGCAAGTGATGAAGATGATGCACTTGATTATGTAAGAACTTTATTAAGTTTTCTTCCTTCGAATAATGCAGAAGCTGCTCAACATTTTGAAGCAAGAGTTGATTTAGAAATTAATCAACATGATTTAGAAATGGATTCACTAGTTCCAGATTCTCCAAATCAGCCATATGACATGCATGTTTTAGTTAAACATGTTTTGGATGATGATGAGTTTTTTGAAATCCACGGTGGCTGGGCTCCCAATATTATGGTGGGCTTTGGAAGAATTGAAGGTCAAAGTGTTGGCATAGTTGCAAATCAACCAATGCAATTTGCAGGAACTCTGGACATTGAAGCTTCAGAAAAAGCAGCAAGATTTGTGAGAACTTGTGACGCTTTCAATATTCCAATTATTACCTTTGTTGATGTTCCTGGGTTTCTTCCTGGAGTTGATCAAGAATACGGAGGAATTATTCGAAGAGGTGCCAAACTTATTTATGCATACGCAGAAGCAAGTGTTCCTTTAATAACTGTAATAACAAGAAAAGCTTACGGCGGTGCATATATTGTGATGGGCTCAAAACATCTAGGAGCAGATTTAAATCTTGCGTGGCCAACTGCTCAAGTTGCAGTGATGGGTGCACAAGGTGCAGTAAATATTTTATTTAGAAAAGAAATAGCATCTGCCCCAAATCAAAATATTGAAAGATCAGAGCGAATTAGTGAATATGAAGATGCATTTGATAATCCTTATGTAGCCGCTGAAAGAGGCTGGATTGATGCTGTGATTGCCCCAAGTGAAACGCGAATAAGAATTATTAGAGGATTACGCCAACTAATTACCAAACGTGAATCAATGCCTCCAAAAAAACATGGAAACATTCCTCTATGAGTAAACCATTAGAATTTAAAGTTGTAAGAGGAAATCCAACAATTGAAGAACTAGCAGCTATAGAAATGGCTCTAAAATTAGCAAAGAATTCATCTGAAGAATTGTTGAAACAAAAATCAAAAATAAGTAATTGGAATAATCCACAATTTAAATTTCGAACTTCTCCAATGTTAGATAGCGGCTGGCAATATTCAAAAATTAGTGGAGTATGAGTATTCCAGTAATTTTGGCATCAAATTCACCTGCTAGGTTGATGCTTTTAAAATCACAAAAAATTTCTCCCATAGTTATTCCCCCTGATGTAAATGAACAAGAAGTTTCAGAAAAACTCAACACTAAAGATGTAAAAAAACTAGTTTTAGAACTTGCAAAATTCAAGGCTAATTATGTTCAAGAAAATAATGTTTCACTAAATGAAGGAATATTAATTGCAGCAGATTCTATGTTGGAATTCGAAAACCAAATTCTTGGTAAACCCCATACTTCAGAGGAAGCTATTAAAAGATGGCAACAAATGAGGGGTAAGACTGGAATATTGCACACAGGTCACTGCCTTATTCGACTTGATAATTTAAAAAAAGTTGCACAAGTTGTTTCAACAAAAGTTAATTTTGCCCATATTGAGGATCAAGAAATTATTGATTATGTTGCTACAGGAGAACCGTTACACGTTGCAGGAGCTTTCACTATTGATTCTCTTGGTGCAGCATTTATAAAGCAAGTAGAAGGCGATCACAGTAATGTAATCGGTTTATCCCTACCTGCTTTAAGGGAAATGGTCTTAGAACTTGGGTTATCTTGGACTTCTTTGTGGGAAATCAAATAAAGTAAATAAACATGACGCAAAATATCACGGCAAAAATTCAAATCAAAAAAATATTGATTGCAAATCGTGGAGAAATTGCTGTCAGAGTTGCCAGAGCATGTAAAGATTCTGGAATACAAAGTGTCGCAATTTATGCTGATTCTGATCGAGATGCATTGCACGTATTACATGCCGATGAAGCTTATTCATTAAACGGAAAATTAGCAAGTGAAACTTATCTTTCAATTCCTAAAATTATCGAGATTGCAAAAAAATCTGGAGCCGATGCAATCCATCCTGGTTATGGTTTTCTTTCAGAAAACTCAGA
>CAXBQJ010000087.1:0-5424 GCA_963977775.1 uncultured bacterium | reverse complement strand
ATTTTAAAAGTTATGAAGATGCAGATGTAGTAATTATTGGTGCACCATTTGATGGTGGAACTTCGTATAGATCCGGTGCCAGATTAGGGCCATCAGCGATTAGAGCCACAGATTATTTGCCACACGATGGTTCAAGACCACATCTTGCAACCAGAATGGATGCTTTAAAAGACATCGTTGTTAAAGATGCAGGCGATGTTGAAATGTATTCAGGAGATGTTACAAAATCTTGTGATGCTTTAGAAAAAGTTGTTGAAAAAATTGCTAAAGATAAAAAAATTCCCGTAATTCTTGGGGGAGACCACACTGTTACTTGGCCAAATACAACAGGGGTAGCAAAAGCTATTGGTTGGGGAAAAATTGCAGTTCTACATTTTGATGCTCATGCAGACACTGGAGATATAGCATTTGGTTCTTTAGTTGGACATGGTCAACCAATGCGAAGATTGATTGATTCTGGTGCAGTTAAAGGAAATAAGTTTTACCAAATTGGGTTAAGGGGATATTGGCCACCAGAGAATATTTTAAATTGGATGGCAAAACAACAAATGCGCTCTTATGAAATGAGTGAAATTGTTGCTCGCGGATTTGAAACAGTTTTAGATGAAGTAATAAAAGAAAGCATAAAAGATGTTGATGGGATCTTTTTAAGCGTTGATATTGATGTAGTAGATCCAGGATCTGCTCCAGGTACAGGAACTCCTGAACCTGGAGGATTAACTTCAAGACAACTTTTGGATGCAGTAAGAAAAATAAGTGTTGAATTACCTGTTGTAGGAATGGATATTGTTGAAGTTGCTCCGGCTTATGATCATGCCGAAATAACTTCTTTACTTGCAAATAGAGTTGCTTTGGAAGCACTATCTGGAATTGCTTTACGCAAAAAAAACTTGAAAAATGGAACAAAATTCAATTATTCTCAAAACTTACTTAAAGATAGGTAGGAATTAATTGGGCGATAAAGAAAATATTCGTCCACAATTGGCGCGTAGAAATTTTCTTAAAAATTCTATTTATTTATCCAGTTTAGTTCCAGTTTTAGGAATTCTGAATTCCTGTTCAAATTCAGAATCTGGGAAAAAAGCTGATGATTTAAAAAACATCAATTGGTCAAATTTCACACTTTATATGCCTGTTGATGATAAAGGAAATTTTACTTTAGTGGATTCATGCGAAAAAGAATTAGGAATAAATATTAGCTATACAGAAGACATTGACGATAACGCGACTTTTTTTACAAAAATAAAACCACTTTTAGATAAGGGTGAATCAATTGGAAGAGATTTAATTGTTGTCACAGATGATTTTGTTTTACCTTGGATTAATGGTGGTTTTGTAGAAAAATTTGATAAACAAAATATGCCCAATGTTTCAAATCACTTAATTGAAAGCTATTTTGGTGCTGTTTATGACCCTGAAAGAAATTACACAATTCCTTGGCAATCTGGGTTTACAGGTATTGGATTTAACAAATCAAAAATCAAAGAATTACTTGGAACCGAAACCATAAAATCTCTTGATCAATTTTTTGACCCCAGGTTAAAGGGTCAAATTTTGATGTCTTCTGAAATGGGTGACTCAGTGGGTCTTGTCTTATCTTGGCTTGGAATAAATCTTAAGAGTTTTACTGATGAAGATTTTGAAAAAGCACTTAATTTTATTTCACAACAAGTTGCAAAGGGACAAATTCAACAAATTGTTGGGAATGAATCAGCTCTTGCTTTAGAAAACGGTGATGTTGCTGCAGTTGTTGGATATGCAGGAGATCTTTGGCAACTTGGAGATGATTTTGGTTTCGAAGTTCCTGAATCTGGTGGAGTAGTTTTTGCAGATAATCTATTAATTCCCAAGTCAAGTCAAAACAAAGATTTAGCTGAAAAAGTTGTGGATTATTTTTACAATCCAGAAATTGCTGCCGAAGTTTCTCAATATGTTGGTTATGTAAGTCCTGTAAAGGGTGCCCAAGAGGAAGCGGTAAAACTTGATCCTGAACTAGCAAAAAATAAATGGGTATTTCCGACAAAAGAACAATTCGACTTAGTTGAATTTTTTATAATCCCAGATGCTCAAAGAGATGCAAATTTAAGAGAAAAATGGCAAAAAGTTCTAGGAAATTAACTTATCCACAACTAAATTTTATTCACAGAATTTAGATTAGAAGAATTAGAATTATAAATTTTTCTTAAAATTAGTTTGTGGAAATGTTTGGAACTCTCATATCAGAGCACGATATGTATCTTTTACTTAGTTGGATTGTTGATTCTTGTGATTTAGACATAAGCCTTAGTATTCAAAAATACGGGTGCCTAAAAACTTTAGAGAAACTCCAGACAAATTTTAACTCCAAATATGTGAAGCGACTAAAAACTATTAATTCTTTTAAGGACTTGAAAGAAATTTTATTAAAAAATGATATTCAATATATTTCTAAAATTGATCCAAAATGGCCGAAGAAATTAAATGATTTATTTGAATTTGAGCCCCTGGGTCTATTTTTTAAGGGTGATTTTAATATTCTTGAAAAAAATTGTATTTCTATCGTGGGAACAAGAAAAGCTTCATCTGAGGGAATTACAACTGCTACAGAAATTGCATTTGATTTAGCTAGATTGGATTTCGCAGTAATTTCTGGCGGAGCAATTGGTATAGATAGTTCAAGTCATCACGGCACTTTAATTGCAGATGGATATGTAGTTTCAATACAAGCAAATGGATTAAATAAATTTTATCCTTCAAAAAATGCAGATCTATTTCGAAAAGTATTGAAGAAAGGATTAATTTTATCTGAGTATCCGCCATTTAGATCGCCAACAAAAATTAGTTTTTTACACAGAAATAGATTGATTGCTGCATTAAGTAAAGCCACAGTCGTAATAGAGGCTCAAAAAATATCTGGAGCACTTTCAACGGCACGTTATGCTTCTAAACTTGGTCGACATCTCTTAGCAGTTCCTGGTTCAATTTACTCAGAGAATTCAGCTGGAACTAATGAATTAATAAAGAATCGTGAAGCAGAAGTAGTTACAAATTCTCAAGATATTTTAGAAATAGTTTCGCCAATAGGGGCAAATATCTAGCAACATATGACAAAATAAAATTATGCGAACATCAGATTGGTTTACATCCATTTTAGATGAATTTATAGCACACTTAAAAATTGATAAAAATAGAAGTGACAATACTCTAAGAAGTTACCAAACTGATTTAGAGTTATTTTTTGAAAATTGTGCAAGTCAAAATATAAATAATTTAAAAGACATTGATTTAAATAATATGCGAAATTGGTTAGCAGATTTAAAATCAAAAGAAGTTACTAATACCACTATTTCTCGCAGAGTAAGTAGTTTGAAAGTATTTTTTAATTGGGCAATAAAAACAAAAAAAATTAATCAAAATCCAACATTGCGACTTATCTCACCAAAAATAAACAAAACTTTGCCAAATATTTTAGGATCAAAACAAGCTGTTGCATTGCTTGATTCATCTGCAAATTTAGAAGATGAGCAAGATTCTGTTGCAATCAGAATGAGAGATCATGCGATTCTAGAAATACTTTATGCAACTGGAATAAGAGTTAGTGAACTAGTTGGTTTAGATTTAAAAGATATTAGTTTTTCAAATCAAACTTTGAAAGTTTTAGGTAAAGGTCAGAAAGAACGAATAGTTCCATTTGGAATTCCTGCAAAAGAAGCCCTAGAGGTTTATCTGAAAGAATCAAGACTTGATTTTGAAACTAGTCAATCAAACCAAGCTGTTTTTCTTGGTCAACGTGGAAAAAGATTAAATGTAAGACAAGTTAGAAGAATTCTTGAAAAGGCAATAGAAAAACTTTCTGATGTCAAACAGGTTTCACCACATGATTTAAGACACAGTGCAGCAACACATATGTTAGAAGGCGGTGCTGACTTAAGAATTGTTCAAGAATTGCTTGGTCATGCTTCACTTGCAACAACACAAAAATATACTCACGTTACTATTGAAAGATTAAGAGAAGTTTTTGCAAATGCACACCCAAGAGCCTAAGAATAAATAGGAAGTAACTTAGGATAATTTCTTTTAAAATTTAGAACTGGATTGAAATAAAATTTGCCCTCTTTCAACCCAAAATGTAAACAACTTTGAGGGAAACAATGAGATCCATTCAATTCTAAATAACCAATTATCTCTCCAGACTTAACTATCTGACCTAATTTAACAATTGGTCTTACTGGTTCATAAGTAGTGCGAAATTGAGAATGAGTAATAGAAATAGTCCAACGATTTGCTATCAATCCTTGATGAGAAACATAGCCATCTGCTGAAGCTAGAACAGGTTCATTTACTTTAGATAAATAATCAATTCCTCTATGGCCACTGCCATAAAAATTAATTGGAAGATCAAAATCTTTTACAATAGTTGCTCCGGGAATTGGAGGAATTAAAATTAGGGTTAGATAAAGGATTAAATTAGGCACTATTGAATTGTGCTTGCTTAACGAAAATCTAGAAGTTTAAACGATGAAACCTGTGGGTAAATGTGGTTTGTGGGTGATATTTACACCTGAGAGAATCCAACTTTTCATTAAATGTAGTATTTATTTTTAGCACCAAGTTTTTAACAAGGTGACTTCGCACATCTGGTAGCTGGAATAAATTCACCCCAGACCTTTTGCGGGCACGGTCTACAAGAAATTTGTAGCGCTTAGCGCAAGAAGAGCAGATGTCAGGTGAGTTAACCAAATTGGTTAACTCAAAAAAACCAAAAGGCTTACTTAAAAAGTAAGCAAGGAAAGGCACGTTCATGGCCGTAGTAACAATGCGCCAGTTGTTAGAGTCTGGTGTTCATTTTGGACATCAAACTCGCAGATGGAATCCAAAGATGAAGAGATTCATCTTGACCGAACGTAACGGTATTTACGTAATTGATTTAACTCAATCTTTATCTTTTATTGATAAAGCTTATGAATATATAAAAGACACAGTTGCCCGTGGTGGAACCATAATGTTTGTGGGCACAAAACGACAAGCCCATGAAGCAATCCAACAACAAGCTAAAAGAGTTGGGATGCCATTTGTTACCCAACGCTGGCTTGGTGGAATGCTTACTAACTTTGGAACTATTCAGAAAAGAATTCAAAGATTAAAAGAACTAGAACAAATTAATTTTGATGACACTAGTTCTGGATATACAAAAAAAGAATTGTTAATGATGCGTCGTGAAAAAGAAAAACTAGAATCTGTTTTGAGCGGTATTCGCGATATGACTAAATTGCCAAGTGTTTTATGGGTAATTGATACCAAGAAAGAACAAATAGCTGTTGATGAAGCTAGAAAACTTGGTATTCCAGTGGTTGCAATTCTTGATACAAATTGTGACCCAGATGAAGTTGAATTTCCAATTCCTGGAAACGACGATGCGATTAGATCAATATCACTTTTAACCAG
>CAXBQJ010000086.1:0-5438 GCA_963977775.1 uncultured bacterium | reverse complement strand
TGCATTAACACCTGGAAAAGGTTATAAAGACGGACCGTTTTCTACTGCAGATGATCTTAGGGATTTAGTTGATCAAGCTGAAGAAGCAGATGTAATCGAAGATGAAGAAAGACAAATGATTCACTCTGTTTTTGAATTGGGTTCAACGGTTGCCAGAGAAGTAATGGTGCCACGAACCGAAATGGTTTGGATTGAAAAAGGAAAAACCTTAAGGCAAGCAATTTCTCTTGCTTTGAGATCAGGTTATTCAAGAATTCCAGTGATTGGACAAGATTCTGACGACATTATAGGCGTGATTTATTTAAAAGATATTTCAAGAAGAATTTTTGAAAATGCTGATGCAGAAAGAAAAGAATTTGTAGAACAAATAATGCGAAGTGCATATTTTGTACCGGATAGCAAACCAGCCGATGAATTACTTCGAGAAATGCAAGCTGCAAGAGTTCACCTTGCAGTAGTAATTGATGAATATGGTGGAACTGCTGGACTTATAACTATTGAAGATATTTTGGAGGAAATAGTTGGTGAAATTACAGATGAATATGACACTCATATTCCTGAAGTTAATGAGTTAGGACCAAATGCATTTAGGGTAAGTTCCAGAATTCATTTAGACGATGTCGCCCAACTGATAAATATTGATTTATCAAGTGACGATGAAGGTGTAGATACTTTGGCAGGATATTTAGCCAAACAAATTGACAGAGTTCCCATACCTGGAACTTCGATATTAATAAATGGTTGGGAATTTGTTGCAGAAAGAGCTGCGGGGAGAAGAAATAAAGTTGGCACAATTCTGATTAGAAAAAATGAAAATTATGAAGTTGAATAATTTAAATAACTATGACAAATTTTAGATCTGGATTTGCCTGTATTGTTGGCAGACCAAATGTTGGCAAATCAACATTAATAAATTTAATGGTCGGTGAAAAAATTTCAATTATTTCAAAACAACCTCAAACTACAAGGCATACAATTCGTGGAATAGTTCACAAGAATGATGGACAAATTGTTCTGGTAGATACACCAGGTATTCATAAACCTAAAACTCTTCTCGGTTCAAGACTAAATGAACTAGTTAAACAAACTTGGAGTGAAGTTGATGTTGTCGTTTTTTGCGTGCCTGCTGATCAAAAAATTGGACCGGGGGATCGATTTATTGTTCAAGAAATTAATGAACAAATTAGAAAACCAAAAATTGGAGTTTTAACTAAAATTGACTTAGTTAATCCAAATCTAATTGTAGAAAGATTAATTGAACTTGAAAAAGTAAGCAAAGATTTGGGTTTTGATTGGGATGAGATTATTCCAATAAGTTCTGAATCTGAAGAAAATGTTGATAAACTAAGCAACTTAATAATTAAATACTTACCTGAAGGACCTGAACTTTATCCAAGTGAAATTTTTACAGAAGAACCAATTGAAACTCTAGTAGCTGAATTCATAAGAGAGGCAGCTTTAGAAGATTTGCGGGAAGAGTTGCCGCATTCCTTAGCTGTAACAGTTGAGAAAATTGAAAACGCAGAAGATAGACCAATTGATAAACCTCTAATGAAAATTTTTGCCAATATTTATGTTGAAAGAGAGAGTCAAAAAGGAATAATAATTGGACAAAAAGGTTCAAAATTAAAAGAAATAGGTTCACTGGCTAGAAAACAAATTGAAACACTTGTTGGCACCAAAGTTTATTTGGATTTACAAGTAAAAGTAGCTCCAGATTGGCAAACTGATTTGAAAGAATTGACTAAATTAGGTTTCTAATTATCTTCTTTGTTCTGTAAATAGTGGAGTTCAGGAATCAATTCATATCTCTTTCCATAAGTCTGAATCAATGCAATAACTGCTGCAGCGATAGGGACACCAATTAATGCTCCTACTGGACCAAAAAAACTTGCAAAAACTATCACCGAAGCAAAAGCAACTGCTGGATGAATATCCATAGTCAATGAAGAAACTCTTGGTGTAAATAAGTAGTTTTCAATTTGTTGATAAATTGTCACGAAAACAATTACTAATAAACCGTCAAGCGGATCATTTACAACTGCAACAATTGCAGGAATTATCCCACCTAAATATGAACCAATGGTTGGAATAAATTGACTGATTATTCCTGTAAAAAGACCTAAAGGAAGCCAATAAGGGACATCGATAATTAATAGAAATACTGATGTAAAAATAGAATTGAGTGCTGCAAGTATTACTCGACTGATCACAAAACCACCTGTTTTTTCGGTAGCAACTTTCCAAACTGTTGTAAAGACAAGTTGTTGTTTAGCTGGAAGCCAACTTGCAATGGATCTTCTTAATTTAGGAGTTTCAGATGCAAAATAAAAAGCAAATAAAAGAAGTGTGAAGATTTTAAATATAAATCCTGCCACACTTGTTACAACTCCAAAAAGTCCGCCAGCGATATTTTGAGCAAAAGATACAATTTGTGGATTAGATAAATTTAAAGACTCTTTAATATTTTGTGTACTTAAATTTAAGTTAAAACTTGTATTAAGCCATGAAGCAAAACCATCAATTAAAGAAGGTATTTGAATAATTAAACTTGCAAGTTGTGATGCCAAGAGTTGACCAAATGAAGCAATAAATCCAACTATAAATGCAACTAATGCAAGTAAAACAAGAAAAGTACTTAATCCTCTTTTTAATCCAAATTTTGTAAGTCGCTCGACTAATGGGGTAATAGCAATTCCGATTAACCAGGCTAGAAGTAGTAAAAATAAAAAGTCTTTACTTTTATTAAACGCCCACTCAACAAGTTGAAAAATAACTATCAAGATGAGGACGGTTATAATGCTTCTTTGTAAAAATCTTCTGCTTACAGAGAATTCCCAATTAGTACCTTCACCACTTTTGCCTGAAATATCTGGTTGAGATTGATTAGAACCCTGGTTTGACAACTATTCTCCTAATTTCTTTCCTTAACTCTACTTAACTTGCTTAACTTGTGGAGTGTTGTGGTGTGCCCACTTTCGAAAATTCGAGCAGAATAAGTTCTATGCCTCAATATCGAGATGAAGGAATAGTTTTAAGAACTCAAAGGTTGGGAGAAGCAGATCGAATCGTTACTGTGTTAACTCGCAACAATGGGCGAGTAAGAGCAGTTGCGAAAGGAGTTCGAAAAACAACTTCCAGATTTGGGGCAAGAGTTGAACCTTTTGGCCATATTGATGCTCACTTTCATATTGGTAAAAGTTTAGATATTTTAAGTCAGGTCGAATCTTTATATTCCTATGGCGCAACTTTGTCGCAAGATTATGCAAAATGGACTGCTGGTCAAGCGATGCTGGAAACCACTGAAAGACTAACTCCCGAAGAAAAAGAACCAGCGACACAACAATACTTGTTACTCATTGCAGCCCTTAGGTCTTTAGTTAAATCAGAACATGATCCTGATTTAATTCTTGATTCGTATTTACTCAGATCACTTTCAATTGCAGGATATTCTCCATCTTTTTTCGAGTGTGCAAGATGTGACAAGCCTGGCCCTCATAAAAATTTTTCAGTTGCAACCGGAGGAGCTGTATGTGATGAATGTAAGCCTTCTGGATCTGTGACACCTTCCCAAGAGACTTTTGATTTGATGTCAGCCTTATTGATTGGTGATTGGGGTGTTGCAGATGCATCGGACGTAAAATCTCGTAGACAGGCAAGTGGAATAATTGCTGCATACTTGCAATGGCATATTGAACGAGGAATTAGATCATTAAGAATGGTGGAGAGAAAATAATTGGCTAAGAGTAGAAAAAAATTTCCACCAGTTCCAAGACATAAAAGTGGAGTCAAACCACCGGGAATATCTTCAACTTTTATTCCAAATCATGTAGCAATTGTTATGGATGGAAATGGCCGCTGGGCAAAAGAAAGAGGTTTGCCTAGAACTGCTGGTCACGAAGCAGGAGAACTTGCCTTACTTGATGCAGTTTATGGTGCATTAGAAATTGGAGTTAAATACTTAACTGTTTATGCTTTTTCAACTGAAAATTGGAAAAGAAGTCCGGATGAAGTTAAGTTTTTAATGAACTTTAATCGCGAAGTTATTCATCGCAGAGTTGAAGAAATGAATCAATATGGAATTAAAGTTCGATGGGCAGGAAGAGAAGCAAGACTTTGGAAAAGTGTGGTTGATGAACTTAAGAAAGCAGAGAGAAAAACTTCAAAAAATGACCAACTAACTTTAACTATGTGTGTGAATTATGGAGGAAGAGCTGAAATTGTTGATGCCATGACAGAGATGGCTCACGATGTTAAATCAAGAATGTTAAGACCTAATTCAATTACAGAAAAGAAAATTAAAAAATATTTATATGAACCAAATTTGCCTGATGTAGATCTATTCTTACGAACTTCAGGTGAGCAAAGAACAAGCAACTTTCTGCTCTGGCAATCGGCTTATGCAGAAATGGTTTTTATGGATGTTTTATGGCCAGATTTTGATCGAAGACATTTATGGCAAGCAATTGAGATATATGCCAAACGTGAGCGTCGTTTTGGTGATGCAAAACCTAATTAACGACAATTTTTACAAAGACCAAATATTTCTATAACATGTCCTGAAATTTCATAATTATTTTCTTGGGAATTTAAACTTTGTTAATTCTTCAATATCTCCTACTGCTACTTCATGTGAATGTAATCCTGTTGGGTGTTCGCTTGTGTTATCAAATATATAAGCAGAGAATTGTTTATCTTTAACTACGTAAATTACTTTCCAACATTGTCTTGGAGCAGCAACTTCATGTGGTCCGAATCGCTTTAATACACCTATATTACCCGCCCAAACGTGAATACTGTCTTTTTGAATTGCTAAATTACGAGTTAATGTTTCTAATGATTTCCAATCTCCTGCATTTAATCTATGTGTTTGTGCAGCCATATTACTCATATAGAAACATTCAATTTGAACATCTGTGGTTTGGCATTGGTTTGATGCTGCTGGACTCATATGTCCTCTATCAAATCCACTCTTAACATAATCATCTGCGATATCACTATCTTCAGGTAATAATGGGTCTGGTTTGAAATTATCTTTTCTAGGAAGTGGAGTTGCACAACCAACTTTGATTTTGGTTTCCCACCATTCTACCATTACTGGACATTTTTTTGATTTACTGAAATGTGTAGTATAATTTGTGTGTTTGATTACTACAACATCTTGAGAGAATGTAACTACGAATGCAAATAACAAAGTAGTCAATAACAATAATTTTTTCATATATAACTAATTCAATAATTGATAAATTATCATTACGTTTAACTGTTATATAAGATATAAATTTTTGTACAATTTCGTCTTCATTAAATCCATCAAATAATTGTTCTAATTCTTTTTTAATATTATCTATATTACAATATCTAATTTTTACTCCAGTTGGTCCATCAACATATTTAATATTAAATTTTTTACCAGATATTTTTTTCAAAATATCTAT
>CAXBQJ010000085.1:0-5503 GCA_963977775.1 uncultured bacterium | reverse complement strand
ATACTCTTCTTAATGGCTGGATACCAGTAGATCCAGGTGTAATTAATGTCTAAATCATATTATCAAACAACAAAAACTGTAAAAGTTGTAGAAAAAGATAAAGTAGTAGTTAGAAATCCTGGAGTAGCAGGACCAAAAGGCGATCCAGGAACACAAATATTAACTGGACCAGGATTGCCATCTAACATAATTGGAAAAGTTGGGGATTTTATACTGCCGGCGGTGCTTTTTCGATGAGTTCTGCAATAGAAGGAACCAATGCATCGCATTGGGTTATTTTCAATTCAAACAATGTTATTTTGAAATTTCCTGATGAAATGAGCGTGTATCCAGGACACGGACCTAGTACAACAATTGGAGATGAGCGCAAGACTAACCCATACCTGCAAGACTTATAACAAGAAAAATTTAGGAGAAACAAATAATGGCTGGTCAATTTCAGGCTCCAAAAGGAGTGCCTGATTATTTTCCACCAAGATCTAACTCTTTTCTAAAAGTTCAAGAAGCAATTGCAAATTCTGCAACATTGGCCGGTTATGGCTATGTGGAATTACCAGTTTTTGAAGATGTAAATCTTTTTGTAAGAGGTATTGGTGAATCAACAGATGTTGTTAGTAAAGAAATGTATGTTTTTGAAGATCGTGGTGAAAGAAAACTTGCTTTAAGACCTGAAGGTACAGCTGGTGTTGCACGAGTTGTAATTGAACATGGATTAGATAAAGGACAATTACCAGTAAAACTTTGGTACAAAGGACCATTCTTTAGAGCAGAACGTCCTCAACATGGCAGATATAGACAACTACAACAAGTAGGTATTGAAGCAATTGGTGCACCAGATCCTGCATTAGATGTTGAAGTAATAACTGTGGCAGACAATGCTTTTAAGTCACTTGGTTTAAAAAATTATCAATTGCTCTTAACTTCACTAGGTTGTGCAAAATGTAGACCCGAATACAGAGAAAAACTCTCCAAATATTTACTAAATCTTGACTTAGATGATGAAACAAAAAATAGAGCAAAATTAAATCCTTTGAGAGTTTTGGATGATAAAAGAAATGAAGTTCAAAAACAGCTTGCAAGTGTGCCTTTGATTATTAATGAGCTTTGCCAAGATTGTAAAAATTATCATCATGAAGTAGAAGGTTTATTAAAAGATACAGATATTTCCTACATTCCAGCACCAAGATTAGTAAGAGGTTTGGACTATTACACAAGAACAACTTTTGAGTTTGATCATCCAGATTTAGGTGCACAATCAGGAATCGGTGGGGGTGGAAGATATGACGGACTTATGTCTTCTTTAGGTGGATCCGATTTAAGTGGCATTGGCTTTGGAATTGGTACAGATAGAACTCTTATGGCCTGCGAAGCGGAAAAACTTTTGATTGCAGATGAAAATCTAATTGATGTATTTATTGTGCCAATTGGAGAAAAGGCACATAACTTATCAGTGACTTTGCTTCAACAATTAAGAAATGCTGATATAAGAAGTGACATGGCCTATGGAGAACGAGGATTAAAAGGAGCGATGAAAGCAGCTGATAAAAGTGGTGCAAAGTTGGCAATTGTTTTAGGTGATGAAGAAGTAGCAAATGCTCGTATCCAGATAAAGAATTTGAGGGATTCTTCTCAAGTTCAAGTAGCAATCTCAGACATGCTTAAGCATGTATTGCAAGTGATACGACAGACTAAAGGTTCTTAGTAGTTAAGATTAATTTTTCCATGGCGAAAAAGAAGGATATTTCGTGTTAAGAACCCATGTTGCTGATGCCCTTCGAGCAATCGATGCTGAAGTTAAAGTGACTTTGGCTGGCTGGGTTGGAAATAGAAGAGATCATGGTGGTGTTGCATTTATAGATTTAAGAGATGCATCAGGAGTTGTGCAAGTCGTAATTCATGATGAAAAACTTGCTCATGATTTAAAACCTGAAACATGTGTGCAAATAAAAGGTCAAGTAAAACTAAGACCAAAAGGAAATGAAAATAAAGATTTGCCAACAGGTCAAATTGAAGTTTTTGCCTCAGAAGTAAATGTTTTGTCACAATCTTCAACATTGCCTTTTCAGATTGATGAACACATAGATGTTAACGAAGAAACAAGACTGAAATTTCGATATTTAGATTTAAGAAGACCACATGGACCAGGAAATGCTTTAAGAATTAGAAGCAAGGTAAGTCAATATGCTCGCGATGTTTTACTAAATCACGACTTCATCGAAGTTGAAACTCCAACATTAACTCGTTCCACCCCAGAGGGTGCCAGAGATTTTTTAGTACCAGTCAGATTGCAACCAGGTTCTTGGTATGCCTTACCTCAATCGCCTCAACTTTTTAAACAACTTTTAATGGTTGGTGGATTAGAGAAATATTTTCAAATCGCTCGTTGTTACAGAGATGAAGATTTTAGAGCTGATCGACAACCTGAATTTACCCAATTAGATATAGAAATGTCATTTGCAGATCAAGAAGATGTGATTGAAGTTGGCGAAATGGTTATAAAAACTTTATGGCAAGAAGTTTTGGGATATGGAATAGAAAAAATTCCTAGAATTACATATCACGAGGCAATGAAAAAATATGGAAGCGATAAGCCTGATTTAAGATTTGGTTTGGAATTAATAGATTTAACAACTTATTTTAAAGACACACCATTTAGAGTTTTCCAAGCAGATCATGTTGGTGCAGTAGTAATGCCTGGTGGTGCAAGTACTCCAAGAAAACAATTTGATGCATGGCAGGAATGGGCAAAACAACGAGGAGCAAAAGGACTTGCTTATGCAGTTTTTGCTGAAGACGGAGAAATAACTGGTCCAGTTGCAAAAAATTTAAGTGATAATGAAAGAAATGGTTTATTACAAATTACTGGTGCTAAAAAAGGAGACGCAGTATTTTTTGCAGCAGGAACAAAAAATGAGGCACTTTCTTTATTAGGTGCAGCCAGATTAGAAATTGGTGCACGACTTGGTCTGATTAATGAAAAGGAATGGAATTTTGTTTGGGTTGTTGATGCACCAATGTTTGAACAAGTTCAAAACGATAAAGGTGAACTAGTCTGGACAGCAGTTCATCATCCTTTTACTTCACCTAATGCGCAATCATTAGCAACTTTTGCTAAAGATCCTGGTTCTGCGCTTGCTTGGGCATATGACTTAGTTTTAAACGGAAATGAAATCGGTGGAGGATCAGTTCGTATCCATCAAGCTGATGTGCAAAAAGAAGTTTTCAGAATTCTTGGCATAAGTGATGCGGAAGCACAAGACAAATTTGGTTTCTTATTGGAAGCATTCAAATATGGACCACCACCTCACGCTGGTATTGCATTTGGTTGGGACAGAGTAGTTATGTTGTTAACAAATTCATTAAGTATTAGAGATGTAATTGCATTTCCAAAGAGTGGGGGAGGACAAGATCCTTTAACAGGTGCTCCAACTCCAATTACTCCAGCACAAAGAAAAGAAGCTGGCGTAGATTTCAAATTAGAAAAATAATTATGGACGATGCGCTATTTGACGCAGACCCAATAGAAATTCCTGCACAAAATAAACAAGTAAAAGCTCCATTAGCAGCAAGAATGCGACCTAACAATCTTGATGAAGTGGTAGGTCAGCCACAGGTTACGAGAAAAGATTCACCTTTAAGAGCACTTCTAAAAACTGATTCAGAAAATAAACTTGCTACAACTTCATTAATTTTGTGGGGACCTCCAGGAAGTGGAAAAACGACTTTAGCTCACGTAATTTCTGTTTCTACAGGTAGAAGTTTTATTGAACTTTCAGCTACTTCAAGTGGAGTAAAAGAAGTAAGAGAAGTAATTGATTTAGCAAGGCGAAGATTTGCAAGAGGAGTTGGAACAGTTTTGTTTATTGATGAAATTCACAGATTTTCTAAAGCTCAACAAGATTCTCTTTTAGCAGGAGTGGAAGAGGGTTGGGTGACTTTAATCGCTGCCACTACAGAAAATCCATCAGTTTCAATTAATTCTGCATTAATGAGCAGATCTTTAGTTTTGCCACTTAACCCATTAAGTCAATCTGATGTGACAAATTTATTGAAAAAAGCACTTCTGGATGAAAAAGGTTTAAATAATATTTATCAAATAGAGGAAGCTGCACTTGAACACATTGCAAATGCAAGTGGAGGAGATGCAAGAAGAGCTTTAATTTCTCTTGAAACTGCAGCTCTAGTTTCTGACTCAGAAAAAAGAAAAAATATTACGGTAAAAGATTCAGAAATAGCCGTTCAAAGAGCAGCACTTAAATATGACAAAGCAGGAGATGAGCATTACAACGTAATAAGTGCTTTTATTAAAAGTGTTAGAGGAAGTGATGTCGATGCTGCAATTCACTATTTAGCAAGGATGGCTGAATCAGGAGAAGATCCAAAATTTATTGCTCGACGATTGGTAATTCTTGCAAGTGAAGATATTGGTTTGGCAGACCCAAATGCATTGACAATGGCTGTATCTGCCATGCAAGCAAGTCAATTAGTTGGTTGGCCAGAAGCTCGAATTATTTTGGCAGAAGCAACAACTTATTTAGCCCTTGCGCCAAAATCAAACTCTGTTTATAACGCAATAAATGAGGCAATCGATGATGTTAGAAAAGGAGATGCAGGTGCAGTTCCACTTCATTTAAGAGACGGATCTTTAAGTGCTTCAAGACAAACAGGTGCAGGTATTGGTTACAAATATGCACATGATTTTGAAGAAGGTGTGGCAAGTCAACAATATTTACCAGAAAACTTGAAGAATAAGACTTACTACAAACCAGGTAATCGTGGTGCAGAACAGCGCTTTGCCGATTTGTGGGACAAGATTCGTAAGGCACTAAGGTCTACTAAGTAAACATTTTTAGAAAAGGAAAATAAAGCGTGGATTCGGCCGATATTCGACGCAGGTTCCTTGAATTTTTTGAAAAAAATGGTCACACAATAGTTCCATCAGCATCATTATTTTGACCCGCTAGATTACCTATAATTACAACATCACTAGAATCACCATATGCCATAGCATTTGCACCTATTGCCACACAATTATTAGCGGTGACAGCATTTGTCCCTACATTTGACCCTATAAAAATATTATTAATACCAGTGGTTACATCATGTCCTGCTTGCGACCCTATTATAACATTATCACCAATACCAGCATTACTCAAAGCAGTATTTGCTATACCGAAACTGGAGTTTGCATAGTTACTTGCTGAGTTTGCAACTGAGAAACCCGTGTTGGCATAGTTAGAAGCACCGGATGCATTATTAAATGGTGAAAGTACAGTTAGAATAATTCAAAGTTGCTGCCCAACTATTACAAATGCTTGGGAAATAACAAACTTAGATATTGATAGTGTGTTAGTAGCTATTCGTATAGCTACGTATGGTAATGAAATGAGTTTTACATCAACCTGTAAAAATTGTAAATCTGAGAATACTTATGATATTGACATCAGTTCTTTTTTATCTTATTATTCTAAATGTACATTTGAATCATCCGTGATTATTGATG
>CAXBQJ010000084.1:0-5542 GCA_963977775.1 uncultured bacterium | reverse complement strand
TTTTTCTAAATTTGAAGGGTCAAATTCCAAAATTGCAAGTAAAGTTTTCTTAGGTCTTTCAGGAATTAGTTTTGCAGCAGCAGTATTTAGCTTGGCACAATCTTTATCGCAACCCTTATCAATTGCCGCAAATTTAAATGTAATCACAACTTATGGTTGGGATGTCTCAAATGCAAGAGCATTATTACTAATAGCTTTGGTAGCTATTTTTTCATTTCTCTTACTTATTAGACCAAATATTGAAAAAGTTGGTCTAGTTTTCTTTTTAAATATTCTTAGCCTTAGTCTTCCTCTTCTTTTTTCGCATTCCGCAGGAGTTTCTACACATCAATGGGCTATAACTGCTGGATTTTTTCATGGAATTTCCTCAGCCCTTTGGGTTTCAGGATTAGCTGGCATTTTTCTAATTTATTTAAATTCAAAAATTGATGCTAATCAAAAACAGGAAGCTTTAATAAAATTTGGAAAACTTGCTACTTTTGCTGTCATCTCTCTTATAATTTCTGGTGTCATAAACGCAAGCACCAGATTAAATAACTTATATGAACTTTTGTTGACCGATTATGGAATAACTTTACTTAGCAAAATAATTCTTTTTTCATTAGCAATATTGATATCTTTGCGGGTAAGAATTACCTTAAAAAATAGTCTTACTAAACTTTTATCTTTTGAATTAGGGCTTTTATTTTTTACTTTTGGAGTTTCTGTTTCTCTTGCCTCAACTGCTTACCCAAAAACTGGAAATGTAAGTTTTAATTTAATTGAATCGATAACAGGTTTTCCTGAACCTAATAAATTTAGCTGGCAATATGCTTTGACAAATTTTAGTATCGAACCTTTCACTTTAATCTTAGGAATTATTGCCATTGTTCTTTATTTGAATGGCTATTTTATTTTGAAAAAAAGAGGTGATAATTGGCCACTAAATAGATTGATAATTTGGATTGTTGGAATTTTATTAGCGATATATGTGACTAATTCAATGCTTGGACGATATGCAATTTTAATGTTTTCTTCTCACATGATCGTGCACATGATTTTAGCTATGGTTGTTCCGATACTTCTTCCATTGGCAGCACCTATAACCCTTGCGTTAAGAAGTTTAAAACCTGCCACAAATCCTGAAGTAAGAAATATTAGGGATTGGATTGTGGCAATTATAAATTCGAAATATTTAAAAACTTTTTCTCATCCTGTAATTGCATTTTTTATTTTTGCTACGGGAACTTGGGCTCTCTACTTCACCCCACTTTTAAGTGTCTTGATGAGAAGTCACCTGGGACATTTATTTATGGATTTACATTTCATATTGGCAGGATATTTATTCTTTTGGATAATTTTAGGAATAGATCCTACTCCAAGACAAATCCCTGATGTTTTAAAACTTGGACTAGTTTTTGCTGCTGCTGTTTTTCATGGAATTTTTGGATTCATCACTTATTCTGCCACCACAACTCTTGGTGGAGGTTGGTTTGCAGAAA
Source organism: uncultured bacterium (assembly GCA_963977775.1). Lineage (GTDB taxonomy): Bacteria > Actinomycetota > Actinomycetes > S36-B12 > UBA5976 > ATZT02. The sequence continues at coordinate 4,061 of CAXBQJ010000084.1, read as the reverse complement.
TAAAACCAACTTGGCTAATTGATCCGATTAAAGATCAACAACTTGGAGGGGGAATTGCTTGGGGTTTTGGTGAACTTCCCACAATTTTAGTTTTGCTAATCCTTGTTTATCAATGGGCAGCAAGAGATGAAAAACAAGCAAAAAGAGTTACTGATAAAGAAATTGATGATTACAATAATTATCTAAAGTCTTTAAATAAATAACTATTCACCGTAGAAAATTCTTTCCATTACACTTCTTGCCCTTCGAGTTATTCTTCGATAATCTTCCATAAGTTGTGCATGAGATTTATTATGGATTGCAAATGCGATGGCATTCAATTCATTAACATCGGTTGGTATTTGATCACTAGCTTTAGCTTTGGCAAGCATTTGCGCATTTCTCATAACAGTTGCAAGATTCCAGGCTTCCCTTAAACTTTGAGCATCTTGCGAACTTATTAATTTTTCTTTTTCAAGTTGATTTAAAGCCGGAATTGTTGATGTGATGCGAATTGATTCAACCTCATGGCCATGTTGCATTTGTAAAAGTTGCACAACCCACTCAACATCACTTAATCCTCCCCTACCAAGTTTGGTATTCAAATTTACATCTGCTCCGCGAGGTAATCTTTCGGATTCCATCCGAGCTTTAATTCTTCGCATTTCTCTTAAATTTTCTTCACTAACCCCATCTTTTGGATAGCGAATTGGATTTATCACTTGCATTAATTTATTTCCAATTTCTAAATTTCCAGCTATAGGAATTGCTCTAAGTAATGCTTGAGCCTCCCATGGAGCAGACCATTTTTGATAATAGGAAATATAGGAATCAAGTGTTCTTACTAATGGTCCATTTCTTCCCTCTGGTCTTAAATCTGCATCTATTTCTAATGCAGGATCTGTCGATGGCTGCATTAACAAAGTTCTAATTTTGTTAGCAATTTCTAAAGCAAATTTTTCTGCTTCTTGGAAATCTTTTTCATCAATTGGTTGATGCACAAACATAACATCTGCATCACTTGCATAACCTAATTCAAATCCCCCAAATCTTCCCATCCCAATAACACACATTTGAGTGGGAATTTTTACTTTTCGCTCTCTTTCAATTTCTAATATTGCACTTTGTAAAGTGGTTTCAATTACAACTGCATAAACATTGCTTAAACTAAATCCAACTTGTTGAGTATTTATCACTCCATGCAAATCAGCAGTTGCAGTTCTTAAAAGTTCTCTTCTCCTAAATGCCCTAGCGGCTGAAACTATTTCTTGAGCACTCTCATATCTTGAAACAACAGATTGCATTTCATTTTCGTATTGACTTCTACTTCTAGGTTGTAATTCTTCTAAATTTCCAAGCATGGAAACTGCTTCAGGTGCACTCATCAATAGATCTGTGGCATATCTACTTGATGATAAAAGTTTTGCCATTAATTCTGCTGCAGCAGATTCATCTCTTAAAAGTCTTAAAAACCATGGAGTATTTCCTAGGGCATCGCTTAATCGTCTAAAAGATAAAAGTGCATTATCTGGATCAGGACCATTTGCAAACCAAGACAATAAAACTGGTAATAAAGTTTTTTGAATCGTAGCTTTTCTGGATACTCCCTTTGTTAAAGATTCAATGTGTCTTAATGCAGATTCAGGATCTTTGTATCCAAGGGCATTTAAACGAGAGGAAGCCTCATTGAGAGTTAATCTGGCACTTCCTGCATCAAGTCTTGCAACAGCATTCAATAATGGGCGATAGAAAAGTTTTTCATGAATTCTTCTAACTTCTAATCTGTATTTTCGCCACTGCTTTTCTAAATCGGCACTGGATTCTTTAAAAAAACCTAAGGATCGACCTAAAATTCTTAATTCGGAATCTTCGTTTGGCAATATATGAGTACGAGATAATTTTTGCAATTGAATTCTGTGCTCTAAAGTTCTTAAAAATATATATGCATTTGAAAAAGTAGCCGAGTCTTCTCTTCCGATATATCCCCACATTGCTAATTGATCAAGTGCTTGCAAAGTATTTGAACTTCTGACCATCACATCAGATCTTCCATGCACAAGTTGGAGCAATTGAACTGCAAATTCAACATCTCTTAATCCACCCGGGGCTAATTTTAATTCTCGTTCCCCAATTCTGTTATCGATATTTTCTTCTACTTTTTTTCTCATTTTTTGAACATCTTCCACAAAATTTTCTTTGCTAGCAGCAGACCAAACAAATTCAGAAATTTGGTCTAAATACTTATCTGCTAATTCTTTATTTCCAGCACTAAATCTTGCCTTTAAAAGTGCTTGAAATTCCCAAGTTTGTGCCCAACGTTGGTAATAAGAAATATGTTGTTCCAAAGTTCGAACCAATGCACCTGCTTTTCCTTCTGGTCTAAGTGCTGCATCCACTTCCCAAATCAATCCACCATCCAAGGATGTTGAAATAAATTGCATCAATGCAGATGAAACTTTTGTTGCCGCATTAAGTGCTTCTTGTTCAGACGCGTTATTTTTGGGTTCAGCAACAAAAATTACATCAACGTCTGAAACATAATTAAGTTCTTGTCCTCCAGCTTTTCCCATTGCAATAATTGCTAAATTAAACTTGGAAGAAAGTTCATTATTTTCTTTCAAAATATGATTTAGCACTGTTTGTAAGATTGCATCTGCTGCATCAGATAATTCCAAGGCGACTTCTCTTAAAGGCCAATTAGCATTTAAGTCTCTTGCAGCAAGGCTTAAAAGAAATTTTCTGTATTCTTTAACTAATTCAAGTCTTCCATCTTTAATTTTATTTGAAAATCTTTCAATCAATTCACTTTTAGAAAAAGATAAATTAATAGCCTTTTCATCCAACAAACAACTAGCTTCTTTTGGATTGGCTACTAAAAATTCACCTAACCCATTTGATGCACCAATTACTTTCAATAATCTTTGTCTGGCTAATTTATCTGTGATTACTTTTTTGAAATCTAGATCGTTTTTTTCTAATATTTGCACCAATAAAAATAATGCACTATCAGGATTTGCTACTTCACTTAAGTCTTGTAATAACTCGTCTTGAGAGATGGGTAAGTCTATGGATTTTAGTAATTCATAACTTTTTTCTATATTGATAAAACCAGATCGAATCAGATTGCCGGTTTCACTTACCGGACGTTCGCTCATTTTTCTAATTTACCTGCATGTTCTAAAACTGTGTCAGCAAATGCAACTCCTAGTGATTTCCAGGTATTTTTCATATTTTCCCCAAATTCTTCAAATTGTTTTTCAACTGAATCATCGGTTATGCCAAGTGATTTTCTAACTTCATCTTCGCTTAAAAGCCAGTCACTCATTATGTTCCAGTCTGTTTCTGGATGAAATTGCAAACCCCAAGCATTCTTACCTAAAACAAAAGCCTGCACAGCACAGTCATCACTTGTGACAAGAAGTTTGGCATCTTTTGGAAGTTCTAATATGGCATCTTGATGATATTGAGGAACAGGTATTGAAATTGCTGAATTAACAACACCTGATAAAACACAGTCATCTTTTGCGGCTGGTAAAAATTCTACAAATCCAACTCCAATTTCTGGTTTTTTAGTTCTACCAACTTTTCCCCCATTTGCATCAGCTAATAATTGTCCCCCTAAACAAACTCCCAAAGTTGGAGTTTGTTCCTTTATTACATTTCTTAATAATTCTTTTAAATCTTTTAACCAAGGCCATTGATCTTCATCGTGGACTCCACGAGAACCACCTAAAACAATTACTCCTTCGTAATCTTTAGAAGTTGTTGGGACAACGTCTCCTTTGAATGGATAAATTACTTCAATTTCTACACCACGATCTTTTAACCAATTTTCTAAATAACCGATGGGTGCATCTTGTTCATTTTGCACAACCAGGACAACTGGGGGGTATAGACTCATAGTCCTTAAGTTTACATAATTTACTTGCTAAATTGAATTTAACCCATTAGATAAATTCAATTACGTAAAGCCGTTTAGACTAAATAAAATACAATTCGAAGAATTATTGTCAATTCTAATAAAAACATCAGAGATTCAATATTCCCCTAATTTTTGATCTTAAACTTTTACGAGAAAAAAC
>CAXBQJ010000083.1:0-5555 GCA_963977775.1 uncultured bacterium | reverse complement strand
AACTTGTGGTGGACGTGGGAGGAATTGAAGCTGCCAAAAGAACTAATAAAAATAATATTGCCTTTGCTCTTTCTTCTATTTTAGTTCCTTCACTATTTGGTGCATTATTAGCAAATAACTATTTTATTTTGATGCTTCTTTTTTCATTTGCTACATTTCTTACTTCTTTAGTTTTTTATTTAAATACTTCTGGAAAACTAGTTCATAAACCAGATCATGAGCAAAAAAAGTCAAATCATAATTTATCAATATTTTTTCTGCTTTTAGGAATTTCAACTTACGTTGGACTTGAATCTGCTGCCACAGGCTGGATTCCCACATTTTTATTAGATAAAGGCTTAAGCACAGCGCAAGCCTCTTTTGGTTTATCAGTGTTTTTTGTTGTACTTTTAATAGTTCGCTTGATTATTTTGAAATATATCCACAATATTAATTTTGGTCTTTTAGTAGTGATCTCAACTCTTTTGCTTGGCCCAAGTTTGTATTTACTTTATGCGTTTGATTGGTATTTGATAGCAATTATTCTTTTAGCAGTTTTTTGCGCTCCTGTATTTCCGATGGCTTTTGCATGGGTGGTAAAAATTAGTCCAGGTAATGCAAGAATTTCTGGGTTTATATTCTTTTCTTCAATTTCAGGATCAATGATTTTTCCTTATTTAATTGGAAGTTATATGAACTCACTTGGTGCAAATCTTGCTCCATTGTTGATGTTAGTCCCAGCATTATTAGCTTTAGTTTTTTTTGGATTGGGATATAGATCTTTATTAAGAATTTGAAATAACATTTTTGAACCATAAATTGATATTTTGATGATTCACTTCGCCAGATTCGAGTAAATCAATCATTTTTTTATAGATTTTTTGTGAATCTGTCTTAAATGAATATCCGTTAATTCGTAGGAAAACATCAGTCACACCAAAAGCAGCTCTCTTATTTCCATCAGTAAAAGGATGATTCATTAATAGGCTTTCAAAAAGTGCAGCAGCCTCAGATATTAAATCAGGATAGTAACCCGTTTGAGGGCGGAAAAGTGCTGATTCAAGCAAGCCTAAATCAACACTTCCTGATGTACCACCAAATTTTTTGAGTAAAGTTGCATGAATTAGTAATGCTTCAGAAACTGTTACATAATTTATTTTGGTCACTTAGCTAAATTCTTATAAAGTTCCTCGAATTCATTCATACTTGCCTGTAAAGCAACTGTTACTTCTTTTCTTGGTTTTGGGTTTCGTCTTTTCTCAAGAAAGTCATGAAGTGCTTCCTCGATCACAGACTGAAATAAACGTCCCTCAGATTCAGCAACCTCTCGAACTTTTGCCAATAATTTTGGATCAGCTTGAGAGGAAAATTTTTCCCTCATAATGGTCATGAAATCTCCTGAAATTTCTTGAAATATCTTGATGTAAGAGTATCAAGAAAACAAGTGCATTGGCAAGGGTTATCTAATGGATTTCCAAGGTTCTTCTTCAGCAACATCAACTAATTCATAACCCGTTTCACCTTGAGCTGGTGCCAAAACTACTTGCAAGGTTGCACTTTCATTAAAAGTATTGAATGAGGCATGCACCGTATTTTTAGGCACAAAAGCTGAATCACCTGCATTCAGTATTTGTTTATTTTTATCTACCCACTGCTCAACTTTTCCTTTCAAAACAATGATGATTTCATCTTGATCAACATGTTTGTGAAAGTTATGCATGCCACCTGGTTCAAGTGTCACATCCATAACCACAAAAGTGGTGCAGCCTGAAGCTTTTGGTTCAAGACGATTGACCACATCACCCCATTCAAAAGAAGTGATTGGTAACTCTTCCTTTTTGTAAAACAATTTAGCCATTATTTTCTCCTTTTATATTGATAAAGACTTAAATCTCTTCATGTTTTCAGTCATAGCAATTTCGGTAGGAAGTCTTTCCATGGAAGATGCACCAAAGAATCCTTCCACATTTTTAGTTTTTTCTAAGATGTATTTGGCATCTTCTGGTTCAGCTATTGGTCCGCCATGACAAATAACAATTACTTCTGGATTAATTTTTTTTGCCACATCAGTCATTTCTTGAATCATAGGCACACAATCATCTAATGTCAGAGCTGTTGTAGCTCCAATCATTCCTTTTGTAGTTAATCCCATATGTGGAACTAAAATATCTGTGCCAGCTTTAGTCATTTGTTCAGCACTTTTAGCATCAAAAACATAACTTGCAGTTAATAAATCTAATTCTCTTGCATTTCTAATCATTTCAACTTCTAAGTTATATCCCATGCCAGTTTCTTCTAAACCTTGTCTAAATGATCCATCAATAAGTCCAACTGTAGGAAAGTTTTGTACGCCACTAAATCCAATTTCTTTTATCTGTTTTAAAAAGATTGGCATTTGTCTGAATGGATCTGTGCCACAGACTCCTGCTAACACTGGTGTTTTTTTCACAACAGGTAAAACTTCTCTAGACATTTCCATAACTATTTCATTTGCATCGCCATATGGCATAAGTCCTGATAATGATCCTCTTCCTGCCATTCGGTATCGACCGGAGTTATAAATAATGATGATGTCAACTCCACCTGCTTCAGCACATTTTGCACTGATCCCAGTACCGGCTCCTGCACCAATTACAGCTTTTTTATTTTTAATTTGATTTCTTAAATTGCTAAGAGCATCTGATCTTTTAATTGCTGGCACTGTTTCTTCTTTCTAATTCAGGTAGGAGAGCAGTTTTAATGCTAGTGCATTGCTGAATTCTTCATCATTTATTGCATAATCTAGTTCAATTAGTTCAATATTTGGTTTGATATTTTTTCTAATGGTGGAAAAAAGTGCTTCATCTGCTTTTTCATCATAAAAAACCTGGCCTTTGATAGCAATTGCTGAGACTCCTTTTAACGGAATCATAAGGGCAACTTTTGATGTTGATTGATTTAATTTGTCACAAATATCTAAGGCTATTTTTTCACATTCTTCTTTAGTTGTTCTCATAAGTGTGACATTTTCGTTGTGGACATAAAGGTTTCTATTTTTGAATTTTTCTGGAACAGTTTCTTTTGGACCAAAGTTGACCATATCAAGAGCACCTAATGAAACAACTTGGGGAATTTTTTTATCTCTTGCGGCTGTTAATCTTGTTGGACCTGCACTAAGAGTTCCACCCACAATTTCATCAGCTAATTCTGTTGTGGTGACATCAAGACTTGCATTGATAAATCCTTGTCTAATTAAACTTTCCATACTTTTACCGCCACTTCCGGTCATATGAAAAGTTATAACTTCTATATTGTTTTCCTCCAAGATTTTTCTAGCATTAGTCACACATTGAGTAGTTACACCAAACATTGATGCACAAACAAGTTTTTTATTGTTGGCTAGTTTTATTTCTTCACCTTTAACCATGCCAATAGTTGCATCAACAGCATTGGCAATTATTTGTGCTGATAAAGAATTTATTCCTGCAATATCAACTACTGAAGCAAATAAAACTAAATCACTTTCTCCCACAAAAGACGCAGCATTGCTTTGAACTAAAGTTGAAACTAAAACTTTAGGTATTCCAATTGGTAAATTTCTCATCGCAAAAGAAGAAATGGTTGAGCCACCACTGCCACCTAGAGCAAAAATTGCATCAACTTGTTTTTGTTGCAAAAGATCTTGCACGATGCTATTTACTCCTTGAGTCATAACCCCAACAGCAAAACCTCGATCATTTTTAGTTTTTAAGCTTTCTAGATCACTTCCACCTTTTTGGGCAACTTCTTCATTGGAAATATCAAAAGTAATTGTTGGTTTACCAATTATTCCTGCGTTGATAAGAATTGTTTTTAAGCCAGCTTTTTGAAATCTTTCTTGAACAAATTTATATTCCTGGCCCTTGGTATCAAGAGTGCCAATTAGTACAACAGTTTTCAAAGGCTTAACTTTCTATTTTGGGTAGTAAGAGTCTAGTCGCTTTATTATCTACGAAGAAAGATTCTGATTAATCGCCAAAGTCTTTGCACCCATGTTTTTGATTGTTCTTTAACAGGCACTTTTAGAACCTTATTTTCTGGTGCCTCATCTGGAGTCATCACATCTCTTAAAGCAGGACTTGATTCATCCAATGAATCAGCCATTATTTCTAAGTTTGAAACTATGGAAATACTTCTTACTAGATCATCTTGTTTTAAATCTTTGTGTGAAATCAAAGCAGTAGCAAGATTACTTGCTGCTCTTCTTAATTCATCTGCTATTTCACGAGTTGATGAAAACATGTCATCTGTTTTGATTACTTCTACTTTTCTTTTCATATTTTTTCCTGCAATAAATAAAGCACTTGATATTTCATGTTGCGTGATTTTAGGTAATGTTCTATCAACACTTAAGTCAAATAAAGTACGAGCAATTGTTCTAACTTGAACCACAATGTGTTCAAGAGCAACTGCTTTTAAATATAAATCTTCTGCTTCATCAACTTCTTCTAATGGTGACCATCTGGCATAAGCTTTTGCTTCCAGGGCTTGTGCTTTTAATTTAGGTATTTCTTCTACTAATAATCTTGCATCGGTTAACCAGATACTGGTGTTTGTTTGGTTTAAACCTTGATCAAGACCACTTGAAATTGTGGAGAATAAATTAGCAATTTTTCTTCCTAGATTTGTTAATTGATCTAGTGTTCTTCCCGCTGGTGTTTTGGCGTGAGAAAAGTATGAAAAAGCAATTGCCACTCCTGCTCCAATTATGGTGGACCATAAACGATGAATCGCTGTGTTTTGACTTAACCCAGGTCCAATAACAATTAGTGCAGTTACTGGCACATTCACTGATGCAACTTCACCAAGTCTTAAAGCTCTTGCCATTACTGCACAAAATAAAACAGTAGTACCAATTGCAATTGGTCCAAAATCAAAAAAAGTAACTGTGGCAAGTGCTACTGCTGCACCAATTGCGGTGCCAATAATTTGTCCAAATCCTTCTCTTACAGATTTATACATTGATATGCGAATACTTAAACTGCAAATTATGGCAGCTACCAGTCCGCCATTTTCAACTAAAAAATCTCCTAGAAACCAAGCAAAACTTGCAGCAATTGAGGCTACTAAAACTTGTCTAATCCATGCTTTTCTTTTGATAAATATTTGCAAAAGTTTCAAATAATTCTCTAGAAGGAAGTCCAATAAAAGCACTATCACAATTTATTTTTTTAGAAAAAAAAATAAATAAAGTTATTATAGCTAGAACTAAAGAACGAGAGTAATAGGAGCGTGGTCACTTCCGTGATATTCTGTAAGAATATCTGAGCTTTTGATACTATGGACGATGTGTTTACTCACAACAAAGTAGTCAATTCTCCAACCCTTATTGTTAGCCCTAGAGTTATGGAAGTTACTCCACCAAGAATACTTAATTGTCCTAGGGTGCATAACCCTGAAAGCATCTATCATACCAAATTTGGCGGTTGCATCTGCTATGGTTTTTATTGAATCAGCCGTATCTCTCAACCTCGGTCCCATACCCATAAATTCTTTCAGCCTCTTTATTGGATCTCCGCCAAGAAGTTTACCAGCAAAACTACCAAGACCGGCGGCTG
>CAXBQJ010000082.1:0-5644 GCA_963977775.1 uncultured bacterium | reverse complement strand
ATTATGAATCATCAGGCCATTGCTTTCAAGTTGGCCGACATGGCAACGGAAATCGAGGCTGCGAGATTGTTGTGTTTAAAAGCGGCATGGATGAAGGACCAACACTTGAATTATGATCGTGCCAGTTCGATGGCAAAATTGTTTGCTTCTGAAGTGGCAATGAAGACAACGGTTGAGGCGGTTCAAATACATGGTGGATATGGTTATGTAAAAGAATACCATGTAGAGCGTTTGATGCGTGATGCTAAGATTACCCAGATTTACGAAGGAACGAGTGAAGTTCAACGTGTGGTAATTTCACGTGATATTTTAAAATAATACAAAGGGTTTTTGGGTTGTGCCCGAAACGGATATAAACGTTTATATCCGTTTCGGGCACAACTGTTTTTAGGGCTTGTTGTGAAATTGCGGTCATGGAAATAAAAAGTTATGAAGACATGGCCTGGCAGTTGGGAATCAATACCATTGAAACGGTTCATCGAATGAAATCTGCCGAGTTTGTGAAGTTGGGCGAGGAAATGCTCAAAGCGGCGAAGTTGATACAATCAGGAGCTGTCTTGGCCACACAAGGGGAAATTTATGATGCCTATCAGCGTTGTTTGCGTTTGATGAGTTATTTACAAGCGGTAGAATCCATGGGCTTAATCACGGCCGCAGAATATCGAAATTTTGAAATACAGATTCTATCCTTAACCCAAAGATTGCAGTCGGCCTATAAATCAGTGGGCACACCCAACACCCCCCAATGTTAACTTTATGTTAAATATGGATTAAGACGTTTTTCGTGTTCATGGTGGAGGTAATTTTGTATTCATAAAAAAATAAGACCATGGCATTGAACAACATTCTAAGCGTTTTTTTACCTAAAGACAAGGTATTTTACAGTTTATTTGAGCAAACAGCTCAAAATGTTACAGAAATGGGCAAGTTGTTGCACCAGTATGTTTTTGAATCGGATGCGAGTGCTCGCTTAACGATAAGTAAACAAATCGAAGATTTGGAGCACAAAAACGACGAAATCACGCACAACATTTTTACAGAGTTGGGTAAGAATTTTATTACGCCCTTCGATAGAGAGGACATTCATTATTTGGCATCTGCCATGGATGATGTGGCCGACTATATCCATGCTTCTTGTAAAAAAATGCAATTTCACAATGTAAGCCCCAACGAACAGGGAATTCAGAGTTTGGCCGAAATCATTATGCAAAGTGCGGGCGAGGTAGGAAAAGCGGTTATGCAGTTGAGGGAATTAAAGCGTCCTGAGGCAATTATGGAAAGTTTGGTGAGAATTAACAGTTTTGAAAATCATGCGGATGATGTTTTTGACATGAGTATTAAAAACTTGTTCGACGCAGAAAATGATTTCAAGGAATTGATTCGCAAACGAGAAGTGTATACCGTAATGGAGGTTGCTACTGATAAGTGCGAAGACGTTGGAAATGTGATAGAAACAATTATCGTTAAATACGCCTAAGAGGCATTTTAAAAACAAAAAAATGTCAACTCTGGTTATAGTAATCATTGTATTGGCGTTGGTGTTTGATTACATCAATGGCTTTCATGACGCGGCGAACTCAATTGCCACGGTAGTAAGTACCAAGGTACTTACACCTTTGCAGGCTGTTTTGTGGGCTGCTTTATTCAATTTTGCTGCATTTTTTATTTTTAAAGATCATGCAGTAGCCAATACCATCTCGAAGACTGTGATAGATAATTATATCACGCTGCCTGTAATTTTAGCGGGTTTGGTTGCAGCGATTTTTTGGAATTTGCTCACATGGTGGTATGGTATTCCAAGTTCATCAAGTCATACGCTGATTGGTGGTTTTGCTGGTGCGGCACTGGCACATGCCTATTGGGTGAAAGGATGGGTTCCTTTTGGCGAAGTGGTGGAATTAGACAAAATCACGAAGACGGTTTATTTCATCTTCTTGGCACCTCTGATTGGAATGATTATTTCGATTTTCATCACCTTGGTCACGGTTCGAAGAAATGTATATGGTAGATTGGTCTTGATTTCACTTTCTGCAGTGGGAATGTGGTTTTTGTTTGGAACATTTAGGGTTACAAAGCTGGAGGAAAATCTGACCAAATTTTATAAAATCGACAAGTACAAGAAGGAGTTGGCAAAAAACCCTGATGATGAAGAGGTTCAAAAGAAATTAGAAAAAGCAAAAGCCAAGCCTAATAACAAAGATGTTAAACGCATAATCGAAGGGGGGAGATTTTAAAAAAAACGTATTATAAGAATATAAAATGAAAAATCAATCAAAAATATTAATTGCTTTTACAGCAATAGTCTTAATTTTAAGTAATGGATCATTTGCAACTGCTGAATCAAAAAATAGTCCTAACCCAAATGCCAAAGGCTATTGGGATGATAAAAATCTAAATGATGCAGTTCCAATTGAATTAGTTATGGATGAAAAAACCAAAGTTGGAAAAATTGAAAAAGTTGCCAAAAGAAGTGGTGGTTCCACGACGACTTCAAATTCTGGTGCTTCTTGGACTAAAGGAGGATTACCACTTACTGCGACTGGAAAAGTTTATTTCTCATTGGGTGCGGGTAAATATGTTTGCTCAGGTGCTTTAGTTTCAGAAAATGATTCAGAAAGAGCCATTGTTTTAACTGCCGGTCATTGTGCATATGATTTTGCAACAGGACTGGCTACAAACTGGATGTTTTATCCAGACTACGACTCAAATCCAAACTCAACTTGTTCCATAGGGCGATGCTTTTATGCAAGTTCCCTAATTGTGCAACCAGAATTTATGAGTGCTGGTTCTTTTAATACTCAAGCTGTGCAGCATGATTGGGCATTTGCCGTTATTAAAAAAGGTGTTCAAAATGGTGATAATTTGCCAGATGCATTCCCAAGTAGCCCAAATAGTTTTGAATTAAATGAAAATGGATTTACCAAAGCAAATGATGTCTCTTACGCTTTTGGTTATCCTGCAGCAAGTCCTTACAGCGGTAATGATCTTGTTTATGCTTTTGGACCTATTGGAACAGATTCCTTAACTTCTAATACCACTTGGTCTATGAATTCTAATTTAACCGGTGGATCATCAGGTGGCCCTTGGTTAAGTGGTTTTAATACTTCAACAAATGTTGGCAAATTATCTTCTCTAAATTCTTATAAATATGGAAGAGATAAAACTAAAATGTATGGACCAAAGTTTAATGATAAAACTAGAAATACATTCTTGGCGGCTTTAAATAGCTAAATTATAAAATGAAGTATGCCCCTATCTAGTTGACTACTTTTAGTTAAATACAAAATGGGAAGGCAGTTAAGGTGGAAACCTCTGCCGGGCCTAACATTTGAATATGTGGAAAATCATGAGAGAACCAAAATGGATTGGCTTTCATTTATTAACTTTAATTGCTTTTTTTACCTGTATTCAATTAGGTTTTTGGCAATGGGATAGAAGACATAGAGTTGATGAAATCAGCAATCTAGTCACATTTAGTTCCCGAAGCTTTATTTATGCTTTTCAATGGTGGTGCTTTGCTGCTTTTGTTATTTGGTTTTGGCATAAATTTTTTAAAGATGAATATTTAGTTAGAATTGGAAAATTAGAGAGAAATGAAAATGAAAAAAAATAAAATATTTCTTATTCTTTTATCTTTTCTAATAACAGCTTGCACTAATTTAACTCCAGATCCTCAAACAGCTTCTCCTGCTCCAGAATTTGGTTCAGCACTTGATTTAGAAGTAAAGAAAGAATTATTGGAAATTCCACTTATAAATGATAAAAATGAGAAATTAAATTTAAATAGTTTCAAAGGAAAAACAATAGTGATAACTCCAATCTTTACCTCGTGTGATGATATTTGTCCACTATCTGCTGCTAATTTCAGAGTTGCCCAGGAAGCAATTCAGGCAGTTAAACTAAATGAAAAAATTTCTTTACTTTTAATTTCAATCGATCCTGATAAAGACAGTCCTGAAAGACTTGCTGCTTATAGAAAGAAATTAGATTTAACAGGTCAAGTATTTTTACTAACTGGAACAAATGAAGACATAAATAAGTTTTGGGATGGATTTGGCATAGCAAGAGAAATAAAGCAAACAACAGAAGGCTCAGAAAACGAACACAGCGAGCATAAGGATTGGTTTACAGGGGAAGAATCTTCAACTGAAATAGTTCATTCTGATGGACTATTTTTTATTTCAGCTGATCAAAAACTAAAATTTCTTCGCTTAGGTTTACCCGATGTTTCTAAAATTCAAGTTAATACAGGGACTAAAGAATTACTAAACGATGAAGTTGCTAATTCATTAACAAAACCAGTTCCGGGAGGGTGGCAGGCTTCCGACGTGGTGAGAATTCTAAGTTGGATGCTCAAAACACCCATATATATAGTGTAAAAATTCAAATTTCTATTCATTTATACCGCAAATAGGAGTATTGTCCGGTTTAAGAAAAAGTAATTTCTCAAAGTCTCTGGGAGGGGAACTTTGAACCAAAATATTAGTTCTTCAACTATTGATCGATCCCTCGACTGGGAAATAGTTAAATCCATCTCCCAATTATTTAAATTTCGAGTTATTGAACTTCTTTTAATTACATCTTTGCCCGCTTTATTCTTGGCCTCACATGGTTTTCCTCCAGTTAATTCTTTAATTGGAACACTTTTTGGAGGTGCCCTTGCTGCATCAAGTGCTAATGCTTGGAATTGTTATTTAGATCGAGACATTGATGCCTTAATGACTCGCACGGCAAATAGACCTTTGCCCCTAGGCAAATTAACACCTCAACTTGCCCAAGTTGTGGCAACTTTTGTTGGAGCTTTATCTTTAATTGTTACTTACACCTTTACAAATTTATTAGCAACATTTTTAACCTTAGTTGCAATTCTTTGGTATGTAGTTTTTTACACTTTAATTTTAAAAAGAAAAACATCTCAAAATATTGTGTGGGGTGGAATTGCTGGCTGTATGCCAGTTTTAATTGGATGGGCAGCAGTTAACAACTCACTATCTTGGCAAGCTTGGTTATTATTTTTAGTTGTTTTCTTTTGGACACCTGCACATTTCTGGGCCTTAGCAGTTAAATATAAAAATGATTACGCTAAAGCAAATGTGCCGATGCTTCCTGTAGTTAAATCTAGCAATTTGGTGCGAAATCAGATTTTGATTTATGCCTTATTAACTGTTTTGACATCTTTCTTTTTATTTTTTGATCTAGAAATGGGATCTTGGTATCTAACAATTGCTCTTGTAACTGGTTTATTGTTTCTTTATCAAACTTTTAAATATTTTTTAGATAAAGATGTTGAATCAGAAAAACCAAAAGCTATGAATGTATTTCATGGTTCAATTACTTATTTAACAATTTTAAGTCTAGGCATAGTGGTTTTAACACTTTTACGATAAAAGCAATAAAGGGAGGAAATAAATGAAGAAACTGTTCTGGGCAAGTGTGACAGTACTTGTCGGATTTGGTGCCGTGGTTTTAGCAATCATGGGGCTTAATTTTCAAAAGTCAGAAAAACCTGACTTCACTGTGGCTAAATTAAATGGCACAGCCAACACAGCACAAGGAGTGCTACCGCATGCAGATTTAGAAATTGCGGTTTATCCAAACTCCATGAGCGGAGCTCATGGACCAGATGGTGGAAAACATCCAGATT
>CAXBQJ010000081.1:0-5687 GCA_963977775.1 uncultured bacterium | reverse complement strand
GTAAAAATACTCGTTTATCTCATGGTTGTGTAAATGGCTCGAATGAGTTCATGGATAAGCTTGACGAGAAAAAGATGGATGGTTCTCATGTATTTATCGTACCTGACGACCAGACTAAAGTTAACGACTTTATTGAGAATAAAGTATCCAATGAAGATTTAACTCGTGTAACGGTTAAGCCGGTGACTAAGAGTGCTCCTGGTAAAGGTGTAACGTTCGCTTCTACTCAAGTTATTAATGGTAAAGAAGAAAACGTAGTTATTACCAAAGATGCTAAGTTAAGCAAACTTACCAAAGAGAAGGGTGAAACTTGGGATTCTGATAGCCTAGGACAGAAACTAAAAGAAGTTTTTGCACAAACTCATCCACGAGCTCGTAAATAATTGATTGATATTTTAGATTTTTAAATAATCTTGTCGTAGGCTAAACCTTGAGCCCAGCCGGGTCGGCTGTGCAGAAAGACGAGTTACGTGGCAACAAGTAGCGTTAAAGACGACGGATCAAGAGTCGCTAAAGGTCAAAAAACTGCAACTGAATTTCCAATTCCTCAACCAATTTCTTCACACGGTCCAGCAAAAATTATTTCTATGGTCAACCAAAAAGGTGGAGTCGGTAAAACTACAAGCACAATCAATTTAGGCGCAGCTTTGGCAAGTTATGGAAGAAAAGTTTTATTGGTGGATTTTGATCCCCAAGGTGCTTTATCAGTTGGTTTAGGAATTCCTGTTTATCAACTTGAAAAAACTTTAAGACATGTTTTGGTCGGAGAACAGGTCGCTGCAAAAGAGGTTTTAGTAAAAACTCAAGTACAAAATTTAGATTTACTTCCTTCAAATATTGAATTATCCGCTGCCGAACTGGAATTAGTAAGTGAAGTTGGTAGAGAACATGTTTTAGCAAGTGCATTAAAACCATTAGAAAATGAATATGATTTCATAATCATTGACTGTCAACCTTCATTAGGACTTTTGACTGTTAATGCATTAGCAGCATCTGTTGGCTGTATTGTTCCCTTAGAAACTGAATACTTTGCTTTAAGAGGATTAGCTCTTCTCACCCAAACAATAGAAAAAATTAAAGGTCGAATTAATCCAAAATTAGAAATATTGGGAATTTTGCCAACAATGTATGACCCAAGAACTGTTCACGGTAGGGAAGTTCTAGAAAGAGTGGAGGAAGCATTTGGTAATAAAGTATTCGAAACTGTTATTGCTCGAACAGTTAAATTTCCTGAAACAACTGCAGCTGGTGCTCCTATAACAGAATATGCTCCGTCATCACCAGCAGCTAAAGCCTATAAAAGACTTGCAAGAGAAGTAATCCAGAAAATCAAATGAGCATAACAACTGATGAATTTGTTAGTGAAAAAAACACTAAACAATTTAATATCAAATTAGATCAATTTGAGGGTCCTTTTGATCTTTTATTATCACTAATTGCAAAACATGAGTTAGAAGTAACAGCTCTTGCCTTACATATTGTGACAGATGATTTCTTGTCATATATCAAGAATCAGGGTAGTGAATGGGATTTGAATGAGGCAACTGAATTTTTAGTTATTGCAGCAACTCTTTTAGATTTGAAAACTGCCAGACTTTTACCATCTGGCGAAGTTGAAGATGAAGAAGATATTGCAAGATTAGAAGCTAGAGATTTGCTTTTTGCTCGACTTATGCAATACAAAGCCTTTAAGGAAGTTTCAGTTTGGATAAATGACCAGTTTAATTTAGAAGCAAAAAGGTATCCAAGAAGTGTTTCACTCGAACCACAATTTGCAAATCTTCTTCCCGAAGTTTTATTGGGACTTGGACCACATGAATTGGCAAGACTTGCCGCCAGAGCACTTGAATCAAAAAATATTCCAGCAATTTCACTTGCTCATTTGCATGCACCTGCGGTTAGTGTTAGAGAACAAGCAGGAATAATTGTTGAAAGACTAAGAAAAGTTGGCACAGCAACTTTTAGATCTTTAATTACCGGGGTTGAAATTCCAGTTGTCGTTGCAAGATTTCTTGCAATTTTAGAATTGTTTAGAGAATCGCAAATAACTCTTGAACAAGAAGCACCTTTGCAAGATTTATATATAAAGTGGGTTGGACAAAGTGAAGGAGATATCGAATTGACGGATGAATTTGATTCTGAAACTTCTCCCACCGAAGATAACGTTATTCACTTGGATATAAAACATGACTGAAAATTTAGATAATCAAGTAAGTGAAGTTGTCTCCATTGGTGCACCTTCTTTAAAAAGCGCTATTGAAGCAATCTTATTGGTAGTTGATACACCAGTAACTTCCTTGACAATTGCTCAAGTAACTAACACTCCAGAAGTTGAAGTTATTAAATCTTTAAAGAAACTTCAAAAAGAATTTGATGAACGAGAAGGTGGAATAACTTTAAGAGAAGTTGCTGGAGGTTGGCGATTTTATACAAATGAACACTCTGCAGAAGTTGTTGAAAGATTTCTTAAAGATGGATTAACAGCCAGATTGACACAAGCTTCATTGGAAACACTTGCAGTTATTGCTTATAAGCAACCAGTTTCTCGCGGAAGAATTGCTGCAATAAGAGGAGTAAATGTTGATGGTGTTGTTAGAACACTTCTTAATCGAGGATTGATAGAAGAATCTGGCGCAGAGACAGACTCGCAAGCAGTTCTATATAAAACAACTCCTTATTTTTTAGAAAGACTTGGCATCGCAAGTCTTGAAGAATTACCACCTGTTGCAGATTATTTACCTAATATGGCAGCTCTAGATGCAATCATTGATGAAAATTTGAATTAATCATGGCTCAGGATGAAGGAGTTAGATTACAAAAAGTTTTAGCTGCAGCAGGCTTAGGAAGTAGAAGATCTTGTGAAGAGTTAATTAATCAAGGCAGAGTGTCGGTAAATGGCGTAAAAGTCAACGAGCAAGGCAAAAGAGTAAGACCTGGAATAGATCGAATTTCTGTTGATGGAGATGAAATTGCTGCTGCAGCAGGATTTGTTGTTATTGCTTTAAATAAACCAATCGGAGTTGTTTCAAGCATGAAACGAGAAGATAACAGGCCAATTGTTGCTGATTATGTAATAGATCGAAATGATCGTCTGTTTCATGTTGGAAGACTAGATGCAGAAACTGAGGGTTTAATTCTTTTAACAAACGATGGCACACTTGCCCATGGTTTAACCCATCCATCATCTGAAGTTAAAAAAATTTATTTAGCAAGGGTTAAAGGATCTATGTCTAAAAATGAATCTTTAAAACTTGTGGAAGGTGTTGATCTAAATGATGGAATTGCTAAAGCTGATGAGGTGAAAATTATCGGCAGCACGCAAGGGGAAACTGCCATCGAAATTACGATTCATGAAGGACGTAACCGAATAATTAGAAGAATGTGTGAATCACTTGGTCATGAAGTCATTCAATTAGTAAGGGTGCAGTTTGGACCAATAAAATTAGGAGACATGAAAGTTGGCAAAACCAGAGTTTTAAGCCACACAGAAGTTTCAAGTCTTTATAAAGCAGCACAACTGAATGAAAGAGAGGTTGCCTCTTGAGTATTAAAGCTTTTCGCGGTGCAACTATGTTGAAGGAAAATAATTCAATTGAAATGAAAGACGCTGTTATAGAACTTCTTAACTCAATTCTAAAAAATAATGAAATTGATAGAAATGACCTAATAAGCATAATTTTCACAGCAACAAAAGATATAAATTGTGCATTTCCGGCAGCTGCTGCAAGGGAAATTGGTCTTGGGGATGTTCCTCTTTTATGTTCGCAAGAAATTGATGTCAAAGATGCACCAGAAAAAGTGGTAAGAATATTGATACATGCAAATTCCAATTTAGATAGAAAAAATATTCAACATATTTACTTGCGTGGAGCTGAAGTTCTTAGACAAGATTTGGCCCAATAATGAATGCGAGTAAAGAAACTCGCTCCAAAATGGTGATTGCAGTAGATGGACCAAGTGGATCGGGAAAATCAAGTATCAGTCGTGAATCGGCGAAACGCTTAGGCTTTTCTTTTCTCGATACGGGTGCAATGTATCGAGCACTAACAATCTATTTCTTAAGACAAACTGATTCACAAAGATCAGTAACAAATTTTTCTCCAGTTGATGTCAATCTTTCCATTTCTATAGATCCTGAAAGAGAAATCGTTGAAATTAATAATATTGATGTCACAAAAGAAATACGATCAGAAGAAGTAACAAAAAATGTATCTCATTTCGCTGCAAATCCTGAAATCCGAAACTTTTTAGTCTTAAAACAAAGAGAAATAATTTCATCGAGCAAAAATGGAATCGTTGTAGAAGGTAGAGACATTGGTTCAGTTGTAATTCCTGATGCCGATTTAAAGTTATTTATAACAGCTTCAGAAGAAAAACGAGCTGCTAGAAGAGCACTTCAAATGAATTCAAATGTAGAAGATGTTTTAAACCAGCAAAAGATTCGAGATAAACTCGATTCGGAACGTACAATTTCACCTCTCACAATTCCAAAAGATGCGGTTATTCTGGATAATTCAGATTTGGATTTTGAACAATCTGTTAAAAAATTTATCGATTTAGTAGTAAATCATGATTAACGATGAACAGGTAGAATTAAATTCATCGAAAGTTATCAATGAAACATGGATTTCTGAACAATCTGATGATGCAAGTGATGTTAAATTCCTCGAAACTGAATTTAATGAATTTGATTTCCTAGATGAGATAGATAATTTAAGTTCACCAAATCGACCAAGGGTTTCTGTGATTGGTCGACCTAACGTTGGCAAATCTACTTTGATCAATCGATTAATTGGTAGGCGTGAAGCCGTCGTGCAAGATGTCCCTGGTGTTACCCGAGATCGAGTTTCTTACGATGCTCAATGGAACAACAGAGAATTTATTTTGGTTGACACAGGCGGCTGGACTCAAGAAAAAGATCATTTAACCCAACAAATTGGTAATCAAATTGAACAAGCCATAAATCTTTCAGACTTAATTCTTTTTGTAATCGATGCATCCGTTGGTATTACGCAAGATGATGCTGAAGTGGTGAAACTTATCAGAAGAAATAACACGCCAGTCTTGCTAATTGCTAACAAAGTTGATGGCCAAGAAGCTGAAAATCAGATTGGAGAACTTTGGTCGCTTGGCCTTGGCGAACCTGTTCCTGTTAGTGCTCTTCATGGAAGAGGTTCAGGAGAACTTTTGGAATTGATCATCCAAAAAATTCCTGCTGAATCAAAAATTCAAGATGTCAAAAGGGGACCAACAAAAGTTGCAATTATCGGCAGACCAAATGTTGGCAAAAGCAGTCTTTTAAACAAGTTATCAAAAAAGGAAAGAGCAGTAGTTTCAGAATTAGCAGGAACAACAGTAGACCCAGTTGATGAAATAGTTGAGATTGAAGGACAGTTTTGGAATTTTATCGATACCGCAGGAATAAGAAAGAGAGTTAAAGAATCTTCTGGATTTGAATATTACGCAAGTTTAAGAACTCAAGCCACATTAGAAAGATCAGAAATTGTTTTGTTAGCATCCACGTTACTTGATAAATCAGATTTAATCGCAACTAATAGAGCATCTCGAAGGGATAATATGTTTCGTCGACTTGTTAGTGTATCCTATAATTACATTCTAAGATTTCTCACCGGTTTACGTATACGCGATTTTGATTCCAGTGTTCTCATTAGAAAATCCATGTATGG
>CAXBQJ010000080.1:0-5744 GCA_963977775.1 uncultured bacterium | reverse complement strand
CATTTACCATCTGCCACCGTTTAATACTACTTCTATTTTTTCGTTAGTATTACCTTCCTGAATGGTTTTATCAATCAATAATTTAGTGATTTCGTCACGCCACTGTTTAGCGTCTTGTAAGGGCATAACGATTTCTCTGACCCCTCGACCTTCAGTGGTTGTGATTTTATCAATAAACTTTTTTATGTAACTCATATACTATTTATGATACTTCTTACCTCAGCCTCAGTCTTGTAAGGACCATGATACTTATAACGGGTAATAAAGATGTATTTTGGGCAAAAAATAGGCGTAAACTCATCAGTTTGTTTGATTGCGAACCATCCTGCGGCATGATAACACTTGCTTTTATTGGTTTTTGTAAACAAATGTAAACGTCTTTTGATATCCAATACACTATTATATACCCGATTTTCACCAGTTGGATATACCGCAAAAGGTGGTTTCGTATCAGTTATTTTTGGTTTATTAGTTTTAGTTGCAGTTTTCTTTATGGGTTTAAGAATTACCAATTGGAAAAAGAATATTTCTTTAATTTTAATTATGGGTGCAATATTTTATTTACCGTTAAGAATTTTGTATTTAGGTTTTAACTTTGTAGGAGAAGGTGTTCAACCAAGATACTTTTTACCACTATTAATGGTATTTATCGGAATATCTTTACTCTCTTTTGAAAACGATAAAAATCTATTTTTTACTTTGTCACAAAGTGTTGTATTAATAGGTGCAGCAATTATTGCTCACGCTTTTGCCCTTCATTACACAATGAGAAGATACATAACCGGGGTAAGTTCAGGATTTACTGGAGAAGATAAAACTGATTGGAATTTAAATAAAGATGTTGAATGGTGGTGGAGTTTTCTGCCAAATCCAATGACAACTTGGTTTATAGGAAGTCTTACATTTTCACTTGCAGTATTGATAAGTTTCTTACTAATCAATAAAAAATCTAAAGAATTAAATTAACTGCTTCTTTAAATATTTTGGTGTGTTGATCAACATCACTTTCTTTTGTTGCTGGACACATTAAAGCCATGTTGTGAAATGGTGTCATCAAAATATTTCTATTAATTGTGTAAAGATGCATAAATTCATCTAATTCATCATCACTTGCTAAAGCTGATTGAGTTCCATTTATTGGAGCAGGTTTAGTGAATCGATATTCAGCTCTTGCTCCTAATTGACTAATAGACCAATCAATTTTTGTTTCATCTAAAATTTGTTGTACTTCCTTAGTGAACTTTGTTGCAAGTTTTATCATGTGATCAAAATTTTCTTTTGTTAAAACTTTTTCTAAAGTTGCTCTCATTGCAGTTACTGATAAAGCATTGCCAGATAATGTTCCACCCACTCCACCAACATCAACTAAATCTGCTCCAGTTTGATTTAGTGCTCTTTGGGCAAGTTCTTCAGTTATTCCATAAGCACCAGATGCGATACCTCCACCAATAGATTTACCAATTGTGACGATGTCGGGATTTAAATTATTAGCTAAAGTCATTCCTCCATATCCTGCAGAAAAAGTATGAGTTTCATCTATTAATAAAAGTGCTTCATATTTTGTTGCTAATTCTCTTAAACCTTCTAGAAAACCTGGTTCAGGAAGAACAATCCCAATATTTGTTAAAGCAGGTTCAGTAATAATTACTGCCACATCTGCATTGGATAAAGCTTTTTCAACACTTTCTAAATCATTAAATTCAGCAACTCTTGTGGTGTCTTCAATATTTCCGGGAGATCCCACATTTCCTGGACGCAATAAAGTTTCTCCGTTTTCTCCTTTCACCACAAAAGTTTCATCAACTGTGCCGTGATAACCGTAAGAAACTGCTAAAACTTTTGGTTTTTTTGTAACCATGCGAGAAAGTCTTAACGCCCATCTATTTGCATCAGTTGCAGAAAGTGAAAATGACCATTTGGAAACTTTGAATCTTTTTGTTAATTCGTTGGCAACCCATTGAGCATCTTCTGTGGGAAGCATGGTGGTTACCCCACCTTTTTTTGTAAAACGATTATGAATTGCCTCGCCAACTTGCTCAGGAGAATGTCCTGCCATTGCAGTTGTGTCACCTAAAGCAAAATCAATATAGGAATGTCCATCAACTGAAAACACTGTGTTACCTTTTGCCCAATCTAAATAAATTGGAAAACCACCAGCCCATTTGTTCATCCAAGTCATGGGAACTTTGCCAAATAGATTATTTGCAGAATTAAATAATTCAAAAGATTTAGGATTTCTTTGTTTATAAAGTTCACGCTCTTTTTCAAGCGCTTTTTTTAATTTATTTCTATCTGCACTTACCATGCAAATTAACTTACATTAGGTTCGATTGCAGAATAATTCTTAGCCATCTCAGCAAATCGTGAATAATGTCCTTGGAAGCTAACTACTATTAATCCTGTTGGGCCATTTCTATGTTTTGCCACAATGAGATCTGCTTCACCTGCTCTTTCTGAATCACGGTTGTAATGATCTTCACGATGAATCAAAATAACAACATCTGAGTCTTGTTCCAAAGATCCTGATTCACGTAAATCTGCCAACATTGGTTTTTTATCATTTCTTTGTTCAGGACCACGATTAAGTTGCGAGATAGCAACAACTGGCACATCAAGTTCTTTGGCTAATAATTTTAATGATCTAGAAAATTCAGATACTTCCTGTTGACGAGATTCCACCCGACGACCACTTGTCATTAATTGCAAATAGTCAACAATAATTAGTTTTAAATCATGGCGTTGTTTTAATCTTCTGCATTTTGCTCTAATTTCTGTAATTGTTAAATTTGGTGAATCATCAATAAATAACGGAGCATTAGAAACACTACTCATTTTGCGAGCAAGTTTTTGCCAATCAGCTTCATTCATTTTTCCACTTCTCATAGCGGTTAAACCAATGCCAGATTCAGCAGATAAAAGTCTCATCACAATTTCATTTCTGCCCATTTCAAGTGAAAAAACTGCAGAAGTTGCATTATTTTTAATTGAGGCAGCTCTTGCAAAATCTAAACCAAGTGTTGATTTACCCATACCTGGACGAGCTGCCAACATAACTAGTTGACCAGGTTGTAAACCATTTAATAATTTATCTAATTCACCAAACCCAGTTGGAATTCCAACAAGTTTGTCACCATGTTGAGCAATAGCATTCATTTCTTCTAATGCATCGTTCATTAATTTATCTAATTTTTGATAATCATCTGCCGTTCTTCTATCTGTTACATCATAAATTTCTGCTTGAGCACGATCAACTAAATTGTCAACTTCGCCTGTTTCGTCATAACTCATTTGCACAATGCGTGTGCCAGCTTCAACTAATCTTCTTAAAATTGCTTTTTCTTTTACTATGCGTGCGTAATATCCAGCATTTGCAGCAGTTGGCACAGATGCAACTAAGGTGTGTAAATAAGCAGCACCACCAATTTTTACTAACTCGCCACTTCTTGTTAATTCAGCTGCAACAGTTACTGCATCTGCAGGTTCGCCGCGAGAATACAAATCAATTACAGTTGAAAATAATATTTGGTGATTAGGTCTGTAGAAATCATGTTCTCTAACTTGTTCCACAACATCTGCTATGGCATCTTTTGATAAAAGCATTGCACCGATAACACTTTGTTCAGCTGCAACATCTTGGGGAGGTGTTCTGGTGGGATCAACAGGAGGAAGAGGTAATTCTGAAACTGACAATTTTTTCCCTCCCTGTTTATTTAAAAATTTAGGCAATAGTCACCACAAATAAATGTCTCACCAAGGTGTGACGTTTTTAAATTATGAACTATTTCCCCCACAAATAAACGTATTGCTTCATAGCCTCTGAACACAAAATCACTTGTGGATGGGCTTGTGGAAAATCATGGGATATCTCATTTTTTGTGTGGGTTTAGCCCGTTTCTTATGTGGAAAAAGTGGGGAGTCAAAAACTTTTTTAAGAACCTTTAAGTCTTTGACCTGCACAAATACTAAATATTGCTTGTGGGTAAAAAATATTTTTTTACTAACCAGCAACTATTTTCACATTCAAAACATGAGAAACTTTAATTAATGAATTTAAAAAATATTAAATCAATTTCCGTTGTTTGTGCTGGCAATATTTGTCGCTCCCCAATCGGAGAAGTCGTTTTAAAAGACAGGTTAAAAAAAGCTGGTTTAGATATAAAAGTTAATTCAGCAGGAACAGGTGGTTGGCATATTGGAGAAAATGCTAATTCAAAAAGTGTGAAAGTTTTAAAAGAAAAAGGTTACGAAATAAATCATCGAGCTAAACAATTTAAAAAAGAATGGTTTGATGAATTTGATCTTATTTTGGTCATGGATGATGAAAATAAAAATGATTTGATAAGAAATGCTTCTCCTTCAAACGTTGAAAAAATTAAATTCTTCAGAGAATTTGATGAAAGCGATAGCGAGCTTGTTGTGCCAGATCCTTATTATGAACCAATTGATGCTTTTTATGAAGTTTTAGAAATGTTAGAAAAAGCTTCTGATGCCCTAGTTTCAAAAATAAAAAATGCCCAGTAAAAACTGGGCATTTTAAATATTTAATTATCGATTAACAATATTAATTGTTATTGTGGTTGAAACACTTTGATGCAATTTAACTGGAATTTTATATTTTCCAGCTATTTTGATTGGATGTTTCAAATTTAGATTTCTTCTATCTAGTTTTGGTCCACCTGCATCTTGCACAGCTTTTACAATGTCTGAAGATGTTACTGAACCAAATAATCTATTTGTTTCACCAACTTGGGCTTTCACAACAACATTTAAATTAGCTAAGGCATTTGCTATTTCTTTAGCATGATCAAGATCTCTGACAGCTCTTTGAGATCTTGCTCTTTTAATTTGATCAACTTGGCGTTGACCACCTTTTGTCCAAGCAACACCTAGTCTTCTTGGAATTAAAAAATTACGACCAAATCCATCTTTGACATTGACGATGTCACCAGGATTTCCTAAACCATCAACTACTTGGGTAAGAATTAGTTTCATTTTTTACTCCTATCTATTAGTTGCTGTGTAAGGAAGAAGTGCCATTTCGCGAGCATTCTTCACAGCAATAGCGACATCTCTTTGGTGACGGGTGCAGTTTCCAGTGACTCTTCGGGCACGGATTTTGCCACGATCAGAAATATATTTACGCAACAAATTAATGTCTTTGTAATCAATATAGGTAATTTCTTTTTTACAAAATGGGCAAGCCTTCATTTTGATTGGTTTTAAGTTCTTTGGTGAACTCTTACCAGTTTTTGATTGTTTAACCTGTTTTCTTGGCATTTATTTTTTCCTAATCTTTTTTAAAATGGTGCTTCGTCGTTGGTACCCCAACCAGAATTTTGATCTGGTGTTGCCCATGGATCTTCATTTGTTGCTGCAGGACTTGAATTTGTGGAAGCGTTATTGTTGCCACCTTCACGACTTACTTTGGAAACTTTTGCTGTGGCATAACGAAGAGCTGGTCCTACATCTTCAACTTCTAATTCCACAACTTGTCTTTCTTGACCATCTTTAGTTGTGTAAGAGCGTTGTTTTAATTTTCCTGTTACTAAAACTCTTGTTCCTTTTGTTAATGAATTGGTGACATTTTCTGCATGTTCACGCCACACATTGCAATTCATATAAACAGGTTCTGAGTCTTTCCACTCATTTGTTGTTCTATCCATATAACGAGAAGAAGAAACAACTGTGAATGATGCAACTGCTTGACCATTTTTTGTAAAACGCAATTCTGGATCTCTAACTAA
>CAXBQJ010000079.1:0-5756 GCA_963977775.1 uncultured bacterium | reverse complement strand
GAAGAGATGTAGTTGTAGTTGCAACAGTTTCATGTATTTATGGACTTGGTACACCGGAAGAATATGTAAAACAAGCAGTTCGGATCAGAAAAAATGAAGACTTTTCTAGAGACGATCTTTTAAGAAAATTAGTAAATATTCAGTATGCAAGAAATGATTATGCCTTTGAACGAGGAACTTTTAGAGTCAGAGGCGACACTGTAGAAATTTATCCAGCTTATGAAGAACATCCTGTTCGAATTGAAATGTTTGGGGATGAAATAGAAAAAATTATGACCCTTCATCCAGTTACAGGAGAGATATTGACTGATGATGAAGAAATTTTTATCTTTCCGGCAACACATTATGTGGCAAGTCCAGAACAAACCGCAAAGGCTCTTTCTGCAATTGAAGTTGAACTCATGCATCGAGTAAAAGAACTTGAAAGTCAAAATAAACTTTTAGAAGCACAAAGAATAAAAATGAGAACAGCTTTTGATTTAGAAATGATTAGAGAATTAGGTTTTTGTTCTGGCATTGAAAATTATTCAAGGTATTTTGATGATCGAGCACCAGGAAGTGCTCCTAATTGCTTATTAGATTATTTTCCTGAAGATTTTTTATTAGTAATAGATGAATCCCATGTAACTGTTCCCCAAATTGGTGGAATGTATGAAGGGGATGCTTCAAGAAAAAGAACTTTAGTTGAATATGGATTTCGACTACCAAGTGCCATGGATAATCGTCCACTTAAATTTAATGAATTTCAAGAAAGAATAGGACAAACTGTTTATCTTTCTGCAACTCCTGGGCCTTTTGAATTAGGAAAAATTACTTCAGTTGTTGAGCAAGTAATTCGACCAACTGGTTTAGTTGATCCCGAAGTGACTGTAAAACCTACTAAAGGACAAATTGATGATTTATTACACGAAGTCAAAATTCGGGCAGAAAAAAATGAAAGAGTTTTGGTAACAACATTAACCAAGAAAATGGCTGAAGATTTGACAGATTACTTTTTAGAAAAAGATATGAAAGTTAGATATTTGCATTCAGAAATAGACACTTTAAAACGAGTAGAACTTTTAAGAGGCTTAAGAATTGGTGAATTTGATTGTTTGGTGGGAATTAATCTTTTGCGCGAAGGTTTAGATTTACCAGAAGTTTCTCTAGTTGCAATTCTTGATGCTGACAAAGAAGGATTCTTAAGATCCGAGAAATCACTTATTCAAACAATTGGAAGAGCGGCAAGAAATGTTGATGGCCAAGTGATTATGTATGCAGATAACATCACTAAATCTATGAAGAAAGCAATTGAAGAAACGAATCGGAGAAGAGAAAAACAAATAGCCTATAACAAGGAAAATGGAATTGATCCAAAACCTTTACGTAAAAAGATTTCTGATATTAATGATTCCATAATCAAGGAAGATTCAGACACAGAAGCAATTATTGAAGAAGCAGCGGCTATAAAGAAATTAAGAAAAGAAAAAGCATCAGGAAAAGCCCCAGCTCAAGATTTAGCTGAATTGATCACTGAATTAACTGCACAAATGAAACTTGCTGCTTCAGAATTAAATTTCGAATTAGCGGCTAGGTATCGTGATGAAATTCATGAATTGAAAAAAGAATTACGCCAGATGGTTGCTGCCGGACATGCCTAAATCCGATAGGTTGTAATTCTATGCAAGAGCCATTGTGGGTTTGGGTTGTAACAATTTTAGCTTTTCTCAGTATTTACACTGCAGAATTTATTTACGCAAAGAAACATCCCCATGTCGTTAAATTTAAAGAAGCAGCAATTTGGGTTTCTGTTTACATTTTGGCTGCAATAATTTTTGGTGCAGGATTATGGCTTATCAAAGGTCATGATTCAGGCGTTGAATTTTTTGCAGGTTGGCTTACTGAATACAGCTTAAGTGTTGATAATTTATTCGTATTTGTAATTATCATGTCAGCCTTTGCTGTGCCAGCGATTTATCAACAGGAAGTTTTACAAATCGGAATAATTGGTGCATTAGTTTTAAGGTTTCTTTTCATCATTATTGGTGCCGCAGCAATCGCAAGATTTTCGTGGATATTTTTTATATTTGGTGCATTTTTGATTTATACGGCTTATAAGTTAACAACGAATCACGGAACAGAAAATGATCCGACTCATAATAAAATATTAATTTTAGCTGAAAAATATTTACCAGTAACACCTAAATATCATGATGGAGCATTTAGAGTAAAAATTGATGGCAAGAAGTATTTTACTCCGTTATTTATTGTCATGATCGCAATTTTTACAACAGATATTTTATTTGCACTTGATTCAATACCAGCTATTTTTGGATTGACGCAAGATCCATACATAGTTTTTACTGCTAATGCATTTGCACTCATGGGTTTAAGGCAAATGTATTTTATGCTTGATGGTTTACTTGACCGATTAATTTATTTGTCATATGGACTTGCTGCAATTCTTGGATTTATTGGAATTAAGTTAATCCTTCATGCAGCTCATGAGAATGGTTTTAAACAAGCCCCAGAAATTTCCACACCGATTTCTTTAGCCGTGATAATTTCAGTTCTTGCTATAACCGTTTTGGTCTCACTTCGTCAAACAAAACTTCATCCTGAACTTGCGCACAAGCCGGGTAGTCAAGCATCAGGAACAGGTTTGGCTGACATCAAAAGAGATCATCCTGACGTTGAATAGGCGAAGAATTCAAATCAGTATTAATCTTTGTTAAATGACTGCGACCATTCCAAAACCCGAAACTAAAAGGCATGGCACATCTGTTGCAGATAAATTAATAGTCCGTGGGGCAAGGGAACATAATTTAAAAGATATTTCTCTAGAATTACCTAGAGATTCACTCATCGTCTTTACTGGATTATCTGGTTCTGGAAAATCATCATTAGCTTTTGACACCATATTTGCTGAAGGACAAAGAAGATATGTAGAAAGTCTGTCTGCGTACGCTAGACAATTTTTAGGTCAAATGGATAAACCTGATGTTGACTTCATTGAGGGTTTATCTCCAGCTGTTTCAATTGATCAAAAATCAACAAATAGAAATCCACGTTCTACAGTCGGAACTATTACTGAAGTTCACGATTATTTGAGATTACTTTTCGCAAGAGCAGGAACACCACATTGTCCAAAATGTGGCAAAGTAATCCATCGGCAAAGCCCTCAACAAATTGTTGATCAAGTATTAGAACTAAAAGCTGGCACTAAGTTTCAAGTTTTGGCACCAGTTATTTCTGGAAGAAAAGGTGAATACCAAGACTTATTTAAAGAATTACAAACTCAAGGTTTTTCTCGAGCAAGAGTTGACGGAAAGACTTATCCGTTAACTGAAATTCCTACTTTGAAAAAACAAGAAAAGCACAACATAGAAGTTGTTGTTGATCGCTTAAGTGTTAAATCAGAATCAAGACAAAGAATTACTGATTCAGTTGAAACAGCGTTAAAACTTGCTAATGGCACAGTAATTTTAGATTTTGTTGACGAAGATGAAAAATCTAAAGAAAAAGAAAGAGTTTATTCAGAACATCTTGCTTGCACAACTTGTTCCATTTCTTTTGATCAACTTGAGCCAAGAAGTTTTTCATTCAATTCACCATTTGGCGCCTGCCCAGAATGTTCAGGGTTAGGCAACCATTTAGAAGTTGATGAAGATTTGGTAATTCCCAACAAAGATTTATCTTTGTCAGAAGGTGCCATTGCTCCTTGGGCCAATTCATCAGCTGATGGTTATTGGGCAAGATTATTAGAAGCAGTAGCTAAAGATTTACGTTTTAGTATGGATACACCTTTTAAGAAACTACCTGAAAAAATCAAAAACTCTTTACTTTATGGTTATGACAGCAGCATAAATGTTAAGTATAAAAATTCTTATGGAAGACAACGTTCATATTGGACTGAATTTGAAGGCGTAATTGAAAATATTCATTATCGACATGAGAAATCTGATTCTGATGCAGCTAGAGAACATTTAGAAGGTTACATGCGTCAAAAACCTTGCAAAAGCTGCAAAGGTTCCAGATTAAAACCAGTTTCTTTGGCAGTAAAGATTGGCAGTAAAAATATTGCTGAAATGAGTGCCATGTCGATTGGTGAAATCACAGAGTTCATTTCAAAACTGAAACTTGGTCAAAGAGAAATGGCAATTGCCCAAAGGGTTTTGAAAGAAGTATTAGAAAGATTGCAATTTCTTCTTGATGTTGGTTTGGACTATTTAAGTTTGGATCGTGCCGCAGGAACTTTATCTGGTGGCGAAGCACAAAGAATTAGGTTGGCAACTCAAATCGGTTCAGGTTTAGTGGGAGTTCTCTATGTCCTAGATGAACCAAGTATTGGACTTCACCAAAGAGATAACAAAAAACTAATTGATACCTTAATTAGGTTACGAAATTTAGGAAATACCTTAATTGTTGTTGAACATGATGAAGAAACGATTAGAGCTGCTGACTGGGTTGTTGATATTGGTCCTGGAGCAGGAGAGCATGGTGGATTTGTAGTTTCAAGTGGACCGGTAAAAGAACTTGAAAAAAACACTAAATCTATAACTGGTGATTACATTTCAGGAAGAAAACAAGTTGTTACACCTAAAAAACGTCGTCCTATAGATAAAAATCGTGTCATAAAAGTAATAGAAGCGGAAGAAAATAATTTAAAGAAAATTAGTGTGGAATTTCCTCTAGGTGTTTTTGTTGCAGTAACTGGAGTGAGTGGATCTGGGAAATCAACTTTAGTTAACGATATTTTGTATTCATCTCTTGCAAGAGATCTTCACCAAGCAAGAATTGTTCCTGGAAAACATAAAAAAGTTGAGGGAATAAAACTTCTTGACAAAGTTGTGCATGTTGATCAAAGCCCAATAGGAAGAACTCCTCGAAGTAACCCTGCAACTTATACAGGTGTTTTTGACAACATAAGAAAACTTTTTGCAGAAACAAGTGAAGCAAAAATCAGGGGATATCAACCAGGAAGATTTAGTTTCAACGTAAAAGGTGGAAGATGTGAATCTTGCTCGGGAGATGGCACTATTCAAATCGAGATGAATTTCTTGCCTGATGTTTATGTGCCTTGTGAAGTTTGTCAAGGAGCAAGATATAACAGGGACACATTAGAAGTTCACTACAAAGGAAAAACAATTAGTGATGTTTTAAATATGCCAATCGAGCAAGCTTTAGGTTTCTTCGAATCTGTACCAGCAATTGCAAGAAATTTAAAAACCCTAGTTGATGTAGGACTGGGATATGTTCGTCTTGGACAATCTGCTCCAACCCTTTCTGGCGGTGAAGCTCAAAGAGTTAAGTTAGCAACAGAATTACAAAGAAGAAGCACTGGTAGAACTATTTATGTGCTTGATGAACCTACAACAGGTTTACATTTTGAAGATGTGAGAAAACTGCTTGGAGTTTTAGAAAGATTAGTCGAATCTGGAAACACTGTAATTGTTATCGAACATAATCTTGATGTGATAAAGAATTCAGATTGGGTAATTGACATGGGACCAGAGGGCGGTTTTAGGGGTGGAACAGTTGTCGCTCAAGGTACTCCTGAACAAATATCAAAATCAACTCAAAGTTACACAGGCAAATATTTAGCACCAATATTAAAGAATTCTCATAGCAAAGCAGGGTAGATATGGCAGATCCTTCGCTTTATCGTCCAAAAAATGTGCCAGATCTTCCTGGTGTTTATCGATTCAAAACTAAAGATGATCATGTTATATATGTTGGGAAAGCAAAAAATTTAAAAAATCGTCTCAATAGTTATT
>CAXBQJ010000078.1:0-5760 GCA_963977775.1 uncultured bacterium | reverse complement strand
CCAAGAAAACCACGAGGCAGATTAACTGATTTAGAACTCTTAAACGCTCGCATGATTCTATGGAAAGGCCATTGTTCTGTGCACGCCAGATTTTCTTTAAATTCTGTTAATGATGTAAGACAAAGAGTAAAAGATGTGAAAGTAATTGTTCATCCAGAATGTGTCAACGAAGTTGCAGAAGCTGCAGATGTTATCGCTTCAACAGAAGGAATTATCAAAACTATTAAAGCCTCTGCCCCAGGTACAAAGTGGGCCGTGGGCACAGAGCTTAATTTAGTCAGAAGACTAGCTAAACAATTTCCTGATAAGGAAATAATGTTTTTGGATAAAACTATCTGTTACTGCTCAACTATGAATCGCATAGATTTACCACACCTTGTGGCATCTTTGGAGAATTTAGTTTCAGGAAATGTGGTCAATCAAATCAAAGTTGATCCTCAAACAAAAGCATATGCTCGAGCAGCACTTAATCAAATGCTTGCACTTCCTGGTGCATAAGTTTTTTGTGCTAATCTAAAAATTAATTATGAAATCAGGACCAACCCCTAAAAGAAAAGAAGCAGAAGCAGCGCGCAAAAAAGCTTTAAAAGTTCCTAAAGACTCCAAAGAAGCAAAAAAAGCGATGCGCGAGAGAACTCGAGAACAAAAAGCTGAAGCAAGACTTGCAATGGCTCGAGGTGAAGAATGGGCCATGCCAATAAGAGATAAAGGTCCTGTTAAAAGGCATGTTCGAAACTTGGTTGATTCACGTTGGCATTTTGGTGAACTTTTTCTGCCAATAGCTTTAGCTGTTTTAATTTTATCGCTAATACCTAATCCTGCTGTTGCAAGATTTGTTTATTTTTTATGGCTAATTATGATGCTTGGCACAATTGTGGATGAGGTTTTTTTAGCTTTCAAAATAAAATCTGAAGTGAATAAAAACTATTCAGATCCAAAAGAGCGCAAAGGTGCAATTTTTTATGGCATCATGCGTGCATTGCAATTACGTCAACTTAGACTTCCACCACCAACTGTAAAAATTGGTGGAGCAAGTAAAGAATTTAAATAACTATTTACTTATTGGATGAAGGCTCATGTTTTCCATGGCCAAATTAGTTCCATCCCAAAGAGAAACTTGATCGATTCCGCCTCTTAAAAGTGTGCGCCAATTAACAGTTAGCCAATCTTCTGCTTCTGCTCTTGTTTGAAACTCTTCAATCACAGCTTCTTTAGGTAAATTTTCAACTGGATTGCCATCGTTATCTAAGTAAACCCAAGTAAACGCCATCTTTACTTTCAACTTCTTTCTTAAAGAAAAAGTTTGCCCCCGTGACAACTTTTTCTTACAAGTAAATAGTTTCACGACTCACTACCTTTTGGCTATTGACTAGGGGGTAATGTTCGTGTTGTAGTTCAGTCTTAGCAAGAAAACCTGTTCCTTGTAAAAGGGGAAGCCGGTCGGAAACCGGCACTGTCCCGCAACCGTGGGTCATTCATCAGAAAAAATATCTGATGCCAAATGACAAGTCGGATTACCTAACAAGGAATAAGTCGTCCAAAGCACCGTCGAGGAAAACGGGGCAGGCCGGATTGTTTTTCTAGATCCACCTTCCCTTTGTTTCGAGAAGAAACAAAGGGTTTTGTTTTTCTAGATTTATTCTCTTAGCCCGCTCATCTCGTCAATCCACGGCAGACAAATGTCACAAGGGAGAAACGAATGAAGCAAGTAAAGAAAAATGTTGTAATTATTTTTATTGCAACATTATTTACATCCATATTTTCAATCACTTCAGCAAACGCAGCTGATTATCGTTATTGGACTTTTTGGGTAACTGCAAATGACCAATGGGCATTTGCACAAGAAGGTGCAGGAACATTAAAAGCCACAGATCAAATGGTGACAGGTTGGAAATTCGCTATCACTGGTGCTGGTAATGGAACTGCTCCTAATACAAGTGCTGCTTTTGCAGAACTTTGCCCAGACACTTCTGAACAAGCTGGTGTCTTAAGAGTTGCAGTAGTTGTTGATTTCAATGATGCTTCCGTTGCTCCAGATGGCGAAACTGCACCGAGTGAAAACATTACAAAATGTGTAACTGTAAATGATGGACAAAGTGCTGCAGATGCATTAAATGCAGCAGGACTTGAAATCAGAGCAAACGAAGGTTTTGTTTGCGGAATTAACGGTTATCCAAAAGAAGAATGCGGTGTTGAAGTTCCATCAACTAAACCTGAAGCAACCGATGTAACAACACAGGAAGACACACCTATGGTCATTGCAGAACCAGAAAATGTGAAAACTTCAAATAATTCCAATTTACAATTAATTGGTTTAGCAACAGTTTTAATTGTTGCTTTGGCAATAATTCTTAAGATGAGAAAGAAAAAGAATTAAGTTGCCAAATACAAAGACTCTTATGCCACTTGCCCCCCGCAGGTGGCATAAGCCTTTGATTTTTTCGCAAGAAAGATTTTTACATTCTGGAGCTTGGTGGCTTTGGGCAATTTTGATGGCAGCTATGGCTGCTGGGACTACAAATCCAATTTATTTAATTTCCATAATTTTTGTTGTATTAATGGTTGTCCATTATCGAAAAAGTGATGCCCCTTGGTCACGATCAATCAAAGGCTTCTTGGTTATTGCTAGTTTGATAATTTTTATAAGAGTTTCTTTAATTGTTATCACCCCAGATATTTTTGGCGACACACTACTTTTTACTCTTCCTGAGATTGATTTACCTAGTGTTTTTGCCGGAGTAAAACTTGGTGGAGAAATAAAAGCCAATACTTTATATTTTGCGTTTAAAGAAGGACTTCGTTTTGCCACAATTCTTATTTGTATTGGGGCAGCTCAATCACTTGCCTCTCCAACCAGACTTCTTAAATCAATTCCTGCCGCACTTTATGAAGTTGGTTTAGCAATTGTGGTAGCCATGACTTTTGCTCCACAACTTGCGCAAGATTCAAAAAGAGTTAGAGAAGCACAATTTTTAAGAGGTAGAAAAATTAAAGGTATAAAAGCATTTGCAAAAACTATTATTCCTGTTTTAGAGGGAGCAATGGAACGTGCATTACTTCTTGCTTCTGCGATGGATTCCAGAGGATATGGCAGAAGGATTCACCAGACAAAACAAAAAAGAATTCTGACCAACATCATGATGTTACTTGGACTAATTGGAATTCTTTTTGGAATCTCAGGATTAATTGGAGTTTTTAGTCAAATAAGTATTGGAATTCTAACTTTAATTTCGGGAATAGTTTTATCCATAATTGCACTCTGGTATGCCGGAAAAAATGCCTCTAGAAGTAAGTATCGTCCCGATCAATTTGAAATACCTGAAATATTAGTAATAACAAGTGCCCTGCTTGGTTTAGTTGCACTTAGATTTAGTGAATCTATAGTGCTTAACCCACCAACAACACCTCTAGTTTTTCCAAAGATTGATTCTTTGGCCCTTATTTGTATTTTTATCTCACTTTTGGCAATTCCATTTTCACCAAAACCACCATTAAGTTATAAGAAATTAGTAACTCTTGATACTTACTCAAAATCTATATCCAGGAGTGCTGCGTGATTCGATTTGAGAATGTTAGCTTTAAATATCCTGAAAAAGATTATTTTATTTTAGAAAACTTAAATCTAACAATTCCAAGTGGTGAATTAGTTTTAGTTGTGGGAAAAACAGGTTCAGGAAAATCAACATTTTTAGGCTTAATAAATGGCCTAGTCCCAAATTTTACTGGTGGGGAACTTTCTGGAGATGTAAAAGTATTTGATCGTTCTATAAAAGAATTTGCGCCAAGAGATTTTGCTGATCTAGTTGGCGTAGTTAAACAAGATCCAAGATCTTCATTTGTCAGCGATGTTGTGGAAGATGAATTGGCTTATGGCATGGAACAGCTGGGAATTTCACCTAGCACTATGAGAAGAAGAGTCGAAGAAGTTCTTGATTTATTGTCTTTGTCAGATTTAAGAAACAGATCATTATCAACTCTTTCTGGAGGACAAAGGCAAAGAGTTGCCATTGCTTCGGTATTAACTACTAATCCAAAAGTTTTAGTTTTAGATGAACCAACAAGTGCACTTGATCCAAGTGCGGCAGAAGAAGTTTTAGCAGCAATACAAAGACTTGTGCATGATTTAGGTTTAACCGTTATTTTGGCAGAGCACAGATTAGAAAGAGTTGTGCAATATGCCGACCGCGTGATTGTGATTGATCAAGATGCTGAAGTATTTGCCGATCGACCAGTCAACGTTTTTGCTAATTCACTTATTGCTCCCCCAGTTGTAGAACTGGGAAGAACGGTGGGTTGGAATCCTATTCCATTAACAGTAAGAGATGCCAGAAAATTTGCTGATGAATTAAGAATAAGACTTGAAAAATCAAAACCAAGAAATAGAAATAATCCTTCAACTAAAGATGTTGTCGTTTTAGAAAATTTAAGTTTTTCTTACACAAATCAAAGAGCTTTAAGACACATTGATTTAAATATTAAAGATGGTGAAATTGTTTGTTTAATGGGCAGAAATGGATCTGGCAAATCAACACTTTTATCTCAACTAGTGGGACTTCTAAAACCAAGTGAAGGAAAAGTTGAAGTTTTAGGAAAAAATCCTGCACAACTTCAAGGCTATGACTTGATATCAACTGTTGGACTAGTGCCACAGGAACCAACTGATTTACTTATCTCTGATTCAGTTTTAAATGAATGTGTGGCAAGTGATAAAGATTCAAATTCAATTCCTGGAACTACCTGGTCAATCTTTGAGCAATTAACATCAAATATTTCAGAAAATGCTCACCCTCGTGATCTTTCCGAAGGTGAAAAACTTTCACTTGCCTTAGCAGTTGTTTTGGCTGCAAAAGCACCTCTTATTTTGTTAGACGAACCAACCAGAGGTTTAGATTATGCAGCAAAAAAAGTTCTAGTTAATAATTTACAAAAATTAGGTAAAAAAAATCACACCATAATTTTGGCAACACATGATGTGGAATTAGCTGCTGAAGTTGCAACAAGAGTAATTCTCTTGGCAGAAGGTGAAATTGTCACAGATGGACCTGTAAATGAAGTTTTATCAAGTTCACCCATGTTTTCTCCGCAAGTTTCTAAAGTACTTTCTCCTGCTCATTGGTTAACAGTTTCAGATGTTGCATACGCATTAGAGGATTTAGCGTGATTCAAAATAATTATTTAACGAAATTTTCTTTACTGATTACTTCATTAATTGGATTGTTTGCATTTTTTTGGCCATTTCTCATGCAAAAAAATTCTTTTCTTAGTAGTAATTCAAATAATGCAGGATTTCTACTTTTAATACTTGTTCCTCTGGTTATTTTTGTTGCTCTAGCAGATGTTTTACAAGGTGGAATAGATTCCAGATCTTTAGCAATTCTGGGAGTTTTAACTGCTGTTGTTGCTGCTATTCGACCAATTGGTGGACAAGTTGCTGGATTAGAACCCGTGTGGGCAATCATCATTATTGGTGGTCGAGCTTTAGGTGCAAGTTTTGGTTTTGTTTTAGGCGCAATTGGAATTTTGGGATCAGCAATAATAACCGGTGGAATTGGACCTTGGTTGCCTTTTCAAATGTTGGTTGCAGCTTGGGTTGGAGCAATTGCAGGTCTATTGCCAAAATTAAAAGACAATAAAGAAATTGTGATGTTAGTAATTTATGGATTCTTTGTTGGTTTTTTTGCAGGCTTATTGCTTAATCTTTGGTTTTGGCCTTTTGCCAATGGTCTTATTTCTGAAATATCTTTTCAACCAGGACTTGGT
>CAXBQJ010000077.1:0-5795 GCA_963977775.1 uncultured bacterium | reverse complement strand
TGCAATTGCTTCTCTTAAAAGTTGTAAACCTGGAGTTGGAGAATATCTGTGATTAGAAACTTCACTGGCAGCTTTTTGTGCTGCTGCAACTATGTGGGCGGGAGTTGGAAAATCTGGTTCACCTGCACCAAAACCAATAACTGGTCGACCTTGCGCTTTTAACGCTTTGGCTTTGGCATCAACTGCCAATGTTGCTGATTCGGCAATAGCCAAAACTCGGTCAGAGATTTCTTTGGGCATATAGCCAATGTTGTCAGCAAGTTCTTCTCAAGGTTTCACCCAGTAGGACTGATTAATAATGTGTCCCCGTAAAGTTGTCTAAGCGTGAAGACGCTGTACGAAGAATGCCTATCTTTTAAGCGTGATCGGCACAGCTTTTGGTGCGCTTAAGGGGTGTGGCGCAACTGGTAGCGTACCGGTCTCCAAAACCGGCGGTTGCAGGTTCAAATCCTGTCGCCCCTGCAAAAAGAATCTTCAAGCAAAAATAAAAAGAAAAAGGACGAAGTATGACTGACAAAATTGCTAATGCAACTTTGGATTCAGCACGCCAAAATCCTTTTTTAAGAGCGAGAAACTTTATCCGTGAAGTTTTATCTGAATTAAAAAAAGTAGTCTGGCCAACTCAAAGAGATTTAATTAATTACACAATTATTGTTTTAGTTTTTGTTGTCATCGTTGCATTAATAATTGCAGCACTTGATTTTGGTTTTACCCAAATTACTTTAAGAATTTTTGGAAACTAGGAAAAGGATAAATAGTGACTGAATCACCATTTTCACACGCAGAAGATATTTCGCAACCAGCTCCAACAGAAGCATCTGTTGCAGTTGCTGATGCGTTTGCAACTTCTGAAAGTGTTGAAGATTCAAACACCGAAACTACTATTGAAAATTCAACACCAGAAGAAGTAACGGAAAATATCGCAAGTGATGTTGATCCGGTTACTGCTTTTGCTGAGTCTTTAAGACTTAAACCTGGAGATTGGTATGTAATCCATTCATATGCTGGTTTAGAAAACAGAGTAAAAACTAATTTAGAAAACCGTATTCAATCTTTGAACATGGAAGATTACATTTACCAGGTAGAAGTACCTATTGAAGAAATTACTGAAATTAAAGGTGGAAATAGAAAACAAATAAAAAGAAATAAATTTCCAGGTTATGTTTTAGTAAGAATGGATTTAACAGATGAATCTTGGGGAGCAGTTCGCCATACTCCAGGTGTGACAGGATTTGTGGGACATGCTCATACTCCATCTCCTTTAAAATTAGAAGAAGTTGTAGCAATACTTGCTCCAAGAATTGAAAAAAGAATTGTTTCACCAACTACAGGTCAAACAACAACTGTGCGTGAAGTTCAAGTTTTGGATTTTGCAGTTGGAGATTCAGTAACTGTTGTTGATGGCCCATTTGCAACCTTGCAAGCCACAATTTCTGAAATCAACACAGACTCACAAAAAGTCACTGGTTTAGTAGAAATATTTGGCCGTGAAACACCAGTCGAACTTGGCTTTAGTCAGATTCAAAAGAACTAGTAAAGGAAAAAAATAATGGCACCAAAAAAGAAAGTATCAGGTTTTATTAAGTTACAAATTGTGGCTGGGCAAGCAAATCCAGCTCCACCAGTTGGTCCAGCTTTAGGTCAACATGGTGTAAACATTATGGAATTTTGCAAGGCCTATAACGCTGCAACTGAACAACATAAAGGTCAAGTAATCCCAGTAGAAATTACAGTTTATGAAGATCGCTCATTTACTTTTGTTACTAAAACTCCACCAGCTGCAAGACTTTTATTAAAAGCTGCAGGAATTGAAAAAGGTGCAGATAATCCTTTGACAAACAAGGTAGGAAAAGTTACCAAAGCTCAAGTAAAAGAAATTGCAACTACCAAGATGGCAGATTTGAATGCAAATGACATCGATGCTGCTTCTCGCATCATCGAAGGTACAGCACGTTCAATGGGAATCACAGTAGTTGACTAAAAAGATTTCTTAAAAGACTAAATCAGTCTTTTAAGAGTGGGAGAGCTTCTGCGAGCTCATCAAAACCACAACTTGCAAAGAAGGAGCAGGCAGATATGAAACGCAGCAAGAAATATAAAGAGTCAGAAAAACTAGTTGATAAATCTAAAGTTTATTCAGCATTAGAAGCTGCAACTTTAGCTAAAAAAACCACCACAGTTAAGTTCGATGCCACAGTTGAAGTTTCAATGGCTTTGGGAGTCGACCCTAAAAAAGCAGACCAAATGGTGAGAGGCACAGTTAACTTGCCACACGGTACTGGAAAAACTGCTCGAGTAATAGTTTTTGCTAACGCTGCTAAAGCAGAAGAAGCAAGAGCAGCAGGAGCTGACGAAGTTGGTGGAGATGAATTAATAGAGAAAGTAGCTAATGGCTACACAGATTTTGATTCATGTGTATCTACTCCAGATTTAATGGGAAAAGTTGGTCGACTTGGAAAAGTTCTTGGCCCAAGAGGTTTAATGCCAAATCCAAAAACTGGCACAGTAACTATGGATGTTGCCAAGGCTGTACAAGATATTAAAGGTGGAAAGATCGAGTTTCGAATTGATAAAAACTCAAACCTTCATTTCCCAATCGGAAGATCTTCATTTAGTGAACAGCAATTAGCAGACAATTATTTAGCTGCACTAGATGAAATAAGTAGAGCAAAACCTGCATCAGCAAAAGGACGATACATAAAGAAGGCAGTTATGTCTTCTGCAATGGGACCTGGAATTCCTGTTGAAGTTGGCGCCTCTGGTGTAGCAGATTCTGACGAATAGGAAAAATTCTTAGAATCTAACCTAGATTTCTTCAAGGATTACCCATCCAAGGTAATGAGAAAAACCACAAGTGGGTAATCTTTTAAGAAAGCAAGAAGCCGAAGACCGCTGGTTTTTCTTTAAAGAAATTTAAAGAAAACTAAGACT
Organism: uncultured bacterium; assembly: GCA_963977775.1. Lineage (GTDB taxonomy): Bacteria > Actinomycetota > Actinomycetes > S36-B12 > UBA5976 > ATZT02. The sequence goes on along the minus strand of CAXBQJ010000077.1, from coordinate 2,864 downwards.
CGAAGAAATTTGAGAGCCCGCGCAGGTGTGAAAAGTATTACGAAACATTTTGTTTCTTATTACCTGGAGCATTTGTGCATCCAGGTTTTTTTATTTCCAACAAGTTAAAAAATCAGCCTGATAAAAGAAAAGGAAGTCTCAATGGCGAGTGCCGATAAGTCCTCAGTTATTGCAGAGATGACGGAAAACTTTCGTAAATCTTCTGCGACTGTGATGACCGAGTACCGCGGACTAACCGTGACGCAATTAAAAGAATTGCGTCGTGCATTGGGTCCTAAAACAACTTATGCAGTTGTTAAAAATACTTTGTCACGATTGGCTGCAAAAGCTGCTGGAGTTGAAGGTGTAGATGAAATGCTCAAAGGCCCAAGCGCCATTGCATTTATCGAAGGTGACGCAGTTGAATCTGCAAAAGGTTTAAAAAACTTTGCTAAAGATAATCCTGCACTTGTAATTAAAGGTGCTTATATGGATGGCAAAGTTTTAACATCCAAAGAAATCCTTCGCTTAGCAGATCTTGAATCACGTGAAGTACTACTTGCCAAATTAGCGGGAGCAATGAATGCATCACTTTCACAAGCTGTGTATTTATTTGCAGCTCCGTTATCTAAGACAGCAAGAGCTTTAGGTGCTTTGCAGCAAAAGAAATTACAAGAGAACTAGAAAAAGAAAAGGAAAACAAAAATGGCAAAAATAGCAAATGAAGATTTGTTAAGTGCATTCAAAGAAATGACTTTGATTGAACTTGCAGATTTTGTTAAGCAATTCGAAGAAACATTTGGTGTAACAGCAGCAGCTCCAGTAGCAGTTGCAGCAGCACCAGCAGCAGGTGGCGCAGGTGCAGATGCAGCAGCATCAGGACAAGATGAATTTGATGTCATCTTGGAAGATGGTGGCGATAAGAAAATCCAAGTAATTAAAGAAGTTCGTACTTTGACAAATCTTGGATTAAAAGAAGCCAAAGATTTGGTAGAAGGTGCACCAAAACCATTGCTTGAAAAAGTTAACAAAGAAGCAGCAAATAAAGCTAAAGAACTAATTGAAGCAGCTGGCGGAAAAGTTACAATCAAGTAATTGCAAAGCATTCGCATTATTCCCTCAAGAAAATTATTTTCTTGAGGGAATAATTATTTTCGACACACTCAAGAGTTGTTAAACAAGCAAAAATTTAGTTTTGGGTTTATTCTTGTCCGGATGGTCAAATTGGCTGTCAAAGAAATGTCAGGAAAGAAGTTTAAATGGAAATATTGTTATTAGTAGGTAGATTATTTTTTGCATTGTTGTTTATCGGCTCAGGAATTGGTCACCTCCGTCAAACAGCAGCAATGGCAGGTTATGCAGCATCAAAAGGTGTTCCTGCAGCAAAAGCATCAACAATTCTTAGTGGATTAATGATTTTAGTTGGTGCTGTATTAATAGCTCTTGGATTTTATGCTGATCTTGGCGCACTTTTAATTTTTATCTTTTTAGTTCCAACTGCATTTTTAATGCATGCATATTGGAAAGAAACTGATGCGATGACAAAAATGAATGAAATGATTGCATTCAATAAAGACATTGCACTTGCAGGTGCAGCTCTTGCATTCTTTTACATTTTTGCCAAACATGGTGACTCAGTTGGATTGGTCTTGAGTAACACCACCCTGTTCTAACAGGAACTCCCCCAACAGCCCCAAGAAGATTTCTTGGGGCTGTTGTTATTTGTGGGACTAAAAGTTAGTTTTAACCCGATATAAGAGGTATGAGTTAATGAAAATTTATCTTTTTGTTTCCAATTACCTCTGGATAAAACTATGGGAAAGTGGCATTCTTTCTTTTGGGTAAACCTACCCAAAACCATATGGAGGTTCGCTGTGCGAATTAGTCGTCGCTCAGGTCTTCTTGTTTCTGGTATCGCAACAGCATTAGCAGCATCAGTGATGTTGGCACCAGTGCAAGCAGCCGATAGCAGTACCGCAACTTCTCTTGCAGACTTTGGTGGTCTTGCAGGATTAGAAGCAAAATGTAAAGCAGAAGGTCAATTAAACGTTATTGCTTTGCCTCGCGATTGGGCAAACTATGGCGAAGTAATTGATACTTTCTTAAGAAAATATCCTGGCGTAAATATTGATAGCCAAAACCCAGAAGGATCAAGTGCGCAAGAACTTGCAGCTGTTCGTCAGCTAAAAGGTTCTAACCGTGCACCAGATGTTGTGGATGTTGGATTACCATTCGCCGTTGCTGGTGCAGCTGAAGGATTATTTGCACCATACAAAGTAGCAACATGGGATGACATTCCAGCAGGTGCTAAAGAAAAAACTGGTCTTTACTTTTCAGATTACGGTGGCGTTATTGCAATTGGATATGACGCAAACAAAGTAAAAGTTGCACCAAAATCTATAAAAGACCTTGCAAATCCAATTTACAAGAATCAAGTTGCTTTAAACGGTAACCCAAGTTCTGCATCAGCAGCGCGTAACGGATTGTTTGCAATCTCTTATGCATATGCAGGTGGTAAAAAAGGTTTGGATGATATTAAATTCGGTGTAGATGCAATTAAAGCTTGGAAGAAAGCAGGAACTTTCCTTCCTGTACAAGCATCAAGTGCAACCGTTGCTAATGGACAAACACCAATTACATTGGACTGGGATTATTTACAAGATAAATATTCAAAATCCAGTACCAAGGTTAAATGGAAAAAAGTAATTCCAACTGAAGTTGCAATTGGTGGTTACTACCAACAAGCAGTTGTAAAAACTGCTCCAAACCCAGCATGTGCTCGTTTGTGGATGGAATATCTATATAGCGATCAAGCACAGAACTTGTGGTTAGCAGGCGGCGCACGTCCAATCAGATTGGATGCAATGCAAAAAGCAGGAACTGCA
>CAXBQJ010000076.1:0-5843 GCA_963977775.1 uncultured bacterium | reverse complement strand
TTTAGTTCATTTGGCCTATTTTTATTCTTCTCAATAATCATTATGTATTGCGTAGAATGGATTATAAAAAAACTACACATACACAAAAAACATCAAAATCTATTTAAATTATGCATGTTTTCACTTGGAATACTTTCATTAAGTTATGCAACATATGTACGCAATAAAGTGTGGCGATCTCCACAAGAATTTTGGCTTAATATTATAAAAAATGCTCCAAAAAAAGCACGCGGATATAATAATTATGCAGTAGCTCTTGCAGAAGAAAAAAAATACGAAGAAGCAATACCTTATTTTAGAAAAGCAATAAAAATGGATGGTCATTACCCAGACCCATGGAGCAATATCGCTGTATGTTTTAATGCTATCAATCAAGTGGATATGGCTATTATGCAGCTTGAAAAAGCAATTCAAATCAACCCTAATTATCCTGAATTTTATAACAATCTCGCTTCATTTTATTTAGCTAAAAAAGATTATCCTCAAGTAGAAAAAATGGCGCTACATGCGATACAATTACGACCTCATTATGGAAAAGCATATTTTAATTTAGGACAAGCTCTTTATGAACAAGGCAAAAAAGAAGAAGCTTTAGAAAAATTACGAATATCATGTTTAAAAGCAGATTATGACACTATTGAAGCATTTACAACCTATGCACAATTAGCCATAGAACTTCAAAAATTTGATGATGCTGCAATTGGATATCAACACATATGTGCACTTGATCCGCACAATCCTGACAATCATTTTAATTTGGCAAATAGTTATTTTTGTACACAACGCTATGATGAGGCAAAGCAAATATATACTATGCTCATTTCTCAAAACAAAGAAGAATATAGATCTTGGTTTAATTTAGCAGAAGTATATCTAGAGCTTGGAAAAACTGCTGATGCTGTACATTGTTTTAAAATGGCACAACCATTGGGAAAACAAGCACCAAAAATTACTACAAGAATTGCTCAATTTATTGGGGCTGATCAATCACTCGTGGTTTTTGGAGGAGGAAACACTTCTGCAAAGGGTGAAATAACTGATCACCTTGGAAGAAAAAGAACTGTTTTGTGGGTTAAAGGTTCAGGCGCTGACATGACTAATGCAGTTGCAGTTGATTACCCCGCACTTTATTTAGAAGAATTACTTAATTTAAAACAATTTGAAAAATTATCTGATGAAGAGATGACAGATTTAGTCGGCAAAGCATTAGTTGACCCAAACAGTAGAAGACCCTCAATTGAAACTTTGCTCCATGCATTTTTGCCTTCAAAACATATTGATCATGTTCATGCTGATTCAATTTGTGCTTTAACAAATCATCCTGGAGGGAAAAAAGCTGTTGAGGAAGCTTTAGGGAAAGGTTTTGCCTATGTTGATTGGATTAGACCTGGATTTGAATTAAGTAAGTATTCTTCCCAATTTAGTGAAACAGAAGGCATAGTTTTAGCGCATCATGGACTAATTGTTTGGGATGAAGACAGTGAAAAATGTAAAAATAAAACTTTAGATGCTGTTTCTAAAGCAAATAAATTTTTAGATTCACTTTCAATAAAACCTGCAGCAAAATTTGATCATGCTGGTCCAGATGATGAGGAATTAAATAACTTATTACTTGCATTGCGAGGAAAATTAAGTAAAAAAAATAAAAGAGTTTTGACAATTGATTCAAGACTAAAAGAAATTTCTAAAAGACAAGATCTTAAAAATGTTGCAGAAGCCGGGGTATCAAGTGCTGACCATATGCTTAGAATTAGACCTTGGTCTGCTGTTTTAAGTGAAAAACCTTCTGTAGAAAATTCTTTACTAGTTTTAGATAAATATGTTGATCGCTATAAAAATTATTTTGAAAAAAATAAAGATTTATTGCCGCAAGGTTATTCAATGCATGATCCAGATCCTCGGGTATTACTTTTGCCTGGAGTTGGATCAATTACAACTGGTGAAAATACAAAAGAAGGAAAGATGCTAGCCGACATCGCTTTTCACACCCATAGTGTGGCTTCACGCGTAATAGATTCTTTTGGCCAAGCAGACACCATTGGCGATAGAGAAATTTTTGGTTTTGACTATTGGCCAATGGAACTATACAAATTAAGTTCCAAACCAAAACCAAAGAAATTTGCGGGGAACGTATTTATAGTGACTGGAGCAGGTTCAGGAATTGGTCGAGGAATTGCGTTGGAATTAGCTTTGCAAGGGGCAAATCTTGTTTTAGCTGATTTAGAAGACAATGGGTTGAAAGAAACTGAAGCAGAAATTTTACAAAATAAAGGTGCTAAACCAATATTTGTTTTGGGAGATCAAACAAAAGAATCTGTTGTTAGAGAGACGATAAATAGTGCAGTAAAAAGTTTTGGTGGATTTGATGGTGTCGTGATGAGTGCAGGAATTGGTGTATCTGATTCTCTAGAAACTTTAACTTTAGAAAAATGGAATCAAGGATTAGCAGTAAATTTATCGAGTGCTTTTTTACTTACTAAACATGCCATGATTAATTTAAGAAAACAAGGTATTGGTGGATCCCTTGTTTATATTGCAAGTAAAAATGCTTTTTCTCCTGGCGCAGGTTTTGGTGGATACTCTGTAAGTAAAGCAGGAATGTTGCAATTAATGAGAATTGCAGCACTTGAAGGAGGCTCTGCTCAAATAAGAGCAAATGCTATTAATCCAGATGCCATATTTGATAATTCAAAACTTTGGGAAGGTGGCATTAGAGAGCAAAGAGCAAAAGCTCACGGAGTTAAACCAGAAGAATTAGAAGATTTTTATGCTTCCCGAAATATGTTAAAAGTTCATGTCACATCAAAAGATGTTGCACAAACGACAAGTTATTTACTTTCAGAAGAATCATCTAGGACTACTGGTTCAGTAATTGCAGTTGACGGTGGAGTAGCCGCAGCTTTTCCTCGATAAATGTTTAAGGGTTCCTAGATTTTCATCTAGGAACCCTTATTTATTGGAGGGTTATTCAGGAAAAAATTATTTATCCTGCTACTGGTAGAACTTCTTTGACTGGTGCATATAGTGCTTCTCGATCATCTTCACTCATCGCACCCCACACCCCATATGGTTCTCTAACTGCAAGTGCATGTTCAGCACATTGACGAAGAACTGGGCATGTTGCACAGATTGATTTAGCTAAAGCAATGCGTTGCTCGCGAGCAGGTCCGCGTTCACCTTCTGGGTGAAAGAAAATTTCTGGATCTTCTCCACGGCAAGCACCTTTTAACTGCCAATCCCATAGATCAGCATTAGGTCCAGGCAACCTGGTTATGTCAGCCATTAGTTTTAATCCTTTTTTTCGAGCTACCTTTCAAATATACAAAATTGTTCACAAATTAGTCAACCACCCCTCTTTGACTAATTTTGTGAAGTCGGTCTCACACGGCTACGATTAGTCAAAATTGTTCAAATAGGTGAAAATAGGGGTTATGGCTGAAACCGACAACATTGATATTTCCGTGAGTTTAGGTGTGACTGTGGCAGTTGTGGCCAGAAGAGTCGGGGTAGCCCCAGCCACATTAAGGACATGGGAGAGAAGATACGGACTTTGCCCCACAGATAGATCCCAAGGCGGACATAGAAGATATTGCATTACCGATATAGCTCGATTAGAAATAATGCGCAAACTTGTTTTGTCAGGGATGCCAGCAGGTGAAGCTGCCAAAGTTGCGTTATCAACCAAAGTTGAAAATCTTTCCACTATTTCTCCAGTAGATCCAAATTCATTAAGTAACAAAATTGAAAGTTTAGTTAAAACACTTGATCACACAGAAAAATTTGGTCATCCAGGTGGTGGATCAGTCTTTGCCATGGAAGGTGCTTCAAGTGCAGCACGTGGATTGGCAAAAGCAGCAGCCTCTATGGACACAACATCTTGTAATCAAATTATTTCTGCAAGCATAAATTCGCGTGGAGTTATTTGGACTTGGGAGAATTTAATTTCCAAAGTTTTAATCGCAATTGGTTCAAAATGGGAACAAACTGGAGAAGGAATTGAAGCAGAGCATGTGTTAAGTGAATCTGTTATTGGACAAATGAGATTAAGGGCAGATCAATTGCATGCTCCGATTAATTTAAGACCAGTTGTGACTGCATCTGCACCAGAAGAATTACATACAATTCCACAATATGTGACAGCAGCAGCTTTAGCAGAAAGAAGAATTAGCACTAAAGTTTTAGGAGCAAGAGTTCCATTTTCTTCAATAATCACAGCATCAAAACGACTTGCACCAGCTGCAATATTAATTTGGGCACAATTACCTGTTAAAAGAATTGCACCTGAATTACAAAGTCTAGAAAATTTGAGGCTAAGTCCCTTAGTTATTGTGGCAGGACCTGGTTGGCCAGATCAACTTCCTTCAAATTTTAAAAGAAGCACAGATCTTACAAGCACCATTACTGCTATAACTAATTCTTTGGGTTTGTAAAGAAACTTTTTATTTAATATTTTCGTCTCACCAAGGATGAAAAACAAAGTATCAATTAAAAAAGTAAAAATCTCTAAAAGAGAAATTCAAATTTTACAAGAAATAAGTTTTGGTCTCACCAATAAAGAAATTGCTTCCAAATTAAAGATTAAAGAAACAACTATAAAAACTCACCTACGAAGAATAGGTAGGAAAACAGGAGCTAAAAATAGAAGTCACGCAATTGCCCAAGCTTTTCGCAACAGGCTTATTCGCTGATTTTTTGGGGTTAGTCGTGAATGATTAAGTCTCTAATATTAGATAGAGTGTCTTTTTGTGGCTGAAGTAGAAATTGGCGGGACCAAGCGTGGTCGAATCGCCTACTCATTTGATGATATTGCTCTAGTTCCAACCCGAAGAACCAGAAATCCAGAAGAGGTTTCAACCTCCTGGAAGATCGATGCCTACGATTTTGAATTTCCCATCATGGCAGCACCTATGGATTCTGTGGTTTCCCCAGAAGTTGCAATTGCTTATGGAAAATTAGGTGGCTTGGCAGTTTTAAATTTAGAAGGAATCTGGACACGTTATGAGGATCCAAAATCGGAGTTAAAAAAAATAATTTCCTCTAAACCAGAATCTGGTTTAGAAGTTATTCAAAAAATTTATAGTAAACCAATAAATCCAGAATTAATTAAAGAAAGAATCAAAGAAATTAAAGCCGGTGGAGTTATTGCTGCAGCAGCTCTTTCACCACGATCAGTGACCAAATATTTTAAAGCTGTAGTTGATGCTGGAGTCGATATTTTTGTTATTCGTGGCACAACTGTTAGCGCTGAGCATGTTTCAAAAAATGAAGAACCAATTAATTTAAAGAATTTTATTTATGAATTAGACGTGCCAGTAATTGTAGGAGGCTGCGCATCTCATCAAGCAGCACTTCATTTAATGAGAACTGGTGCTGCAGGAGTTTTAGTTGGATTTGGTGGAGGTGCAACTCACACCACTTCAGATGTATTAGGTGTAAAAGTTCCGATGGCAACAGCCGTCGCAGATGTTGCTGCTGCCAGAAGAGAATATTTAGATGAATCAGGTGGCAGATATGTGCACGTTATTGCAGATGGATCAATTGGAAAAAGTGGTGACATCAGCAAAGCAATCGCCATGGGTGCTGATGCAGTAATGATTGGTTCAGCTCTTGCTCGTTCAAAGAGTTCTCCTGGGGGAGGAAAACATTGGGGAGTTGAAGCTGTGCATGCTAACTTGCCAAGAGGACAAGTTGTTGAACTTGGTGTTACCGGATCATTAGAGCAAATACTTTTTGGACCTTCAAATAATGCTTCAGGTACTTTAAATTTAGTTGGGGCATTAAAGAAAGCAATGGCAACCACTGGCTATAGCGACTTAAAAGAATTGCAACGAATCGAAATAGTT
>CAXBQJ010000075.1:0-6023 GCA_963977775.1 uncultured bacterium | reverse complement strand
CGGCAACTGTTGTGTTGGTGAATTCACATTAGTTTGCAGGTTGTTTATGGTCGTTTTTCCTTTGTTGGCATTTATGTCTGCCTGCAAATTCAAATTTTGATTTTCATTGGAAGCCGCACTTAACTTATTTCCTGTATTAATTTGAGGAACATCTTTGATTCCCATTTTTTTCTTAACTGATTCCAAAACCGACAGGTTAGCTTGAACATATCCTTCGTCAGTGGCATAACCAGCTCTTTTCAAACCTTCAAAATATTCTTTTGCATTTTGAGCACCAATAACCCCGTGTTTAGTATATTTTGGATTATTTAAAATTTCTGTCCATATTTTATAAATTTCGTCGAGTTTCATTATTTCTTTTTTATGTTTAGCTAATGAAAAATTAAATTTAAATCTAAAAATAACTTGTCCTACAAGAGATGTTGATATCACGACTAAAAAATTAAAACTGTTGAAAAAGGATTAATGACAAAAGATTTAGCCAGATTAATTAGCGAAGATCAGTCATGGGCTACAACAGAAGATTATTTGGCGGGAATTAAGCGTCAATTAGACTCAAGTATTTAGAGTCAAAAGTCGATTTAGGTAACATCTTAAAAATATGAGTCCTTGGGTAAGTGCCCTTATAGTTTTACTTTTTATCCTCATTGGAGGATTTTTTGCTGCTGCAGAAATTGCTCTTGTTTCAGTTAGAGAATCACAAGTTAAAAGATTGTCAGAAACCAAGGGTCAAAGAGGAAAACTTTTAAAAGAATTACACGATCACCCAAATCGTTTTTTAGCATCAGTTCAAGTTGGAGTAACGGTTGCTGGATTTATTGGTGCAGGATTTGGAGCATCAAGTTTGACACCAGTTTTATCTCCATTATTGGACCAAATATTACCTAAATCCTTAGTTTCAATTTTGGCTTTTATCTTGATAACTTTGTTTATTTCATATTTCTCATTAGTATTCGGCGAACTTGTTCCAAAAAGACTTGCATTACAAAATTCAGAAAGATGGGCTTTAATTGCGGTTTATCCAATTGAATTTTTAGCAAAAATTTCTAAACCTTTTATTTGGCTACTTAGCCATTCAACTAATTTTTTAGTTAAATCCTTGGGTGGTGACCCAAGTGCCAGTCGCCAAGAATTAAGTGGTGAAGATTTAAGAGATTTAGTAGCAGGTCACGAAGAATTAAGTGATAACGAACGAGCTCTCATTGATGATGTTTTTGAAGCAGATGATCGAGAAACTAAAGAAGTTATGACTCCAAGAACAGAAGTTGAGTTTTTGGATGCTGATCTGACTTTGAGTGAAGCATGTAAAAAAGTTGAAAAATTACCGCATACAAAATATCCAGTTATGAATAATTCAGCTGATGAAATAATTGGATATGTTCACATTCGTCAATTAATTTCAAATGATGCTAGAAATTCAACAAAAACTTTAAAAGATATTTCTATGTCCGTAGAAACAATTCCAGGAACTACTTCGGTTTTAAACGCTCTTGCACAAATGCGAAAAAGAAATCAACATCTCTTAGTAGTTGCCGATGAATATGGTGGAACAGCAGGAATAGTAACTCTCGAAGATTTGGTTGAAGAACTAATAGGTGACATAAGACATGAGGATGATAATTCTCAACCCGAGGTAAATGAATTAGATTTTCATGGAGAAGTGGAAGTAGATGGACTTATGAACTTAGATGATTTTGCTGACTTAACTCATATTTATCTACCAGAAGGCCCATATGAAACTGTTGCAGGTTTTGTGATTTCAAAACTTGGAACATTGCCATCTTTAGGTAAATCTATAATTTCTGAACAGTGTGTTTTTGAAATTGTAGCTATGGACGTTCGAAGAGTATCTCGAGTAAAAGTAACTAGAATTGAATAATTAATTCAAGAACCACTTAAATTTTAGAACGAGAAGAATAAGATTGATGTGTATTATTTAAACCAAGGACTTTATTTGATAAAAAAAGTTGGAGCAAATGTCTAAGAAGCCAAGTGTTTTATCGGGTATCCAACCAACTGCTGATTCATTTCATATAGGAAATTTATTTGGAGCATTAAATCAGTGGGTAGAAATGCAAGGAGATTATGAATGTTTTTATTCGGTAGTTGATCTTCATGCCATAACTGCAGAATTTGACCCTAAAATTTTGAAGAAAAGAACTCTTTCTTCTTTTGCTCAACTTTTAGCAATTGGAATTGATCCAGATAAAAGTACAGTCTTTGTGCAAAGTCAAGTTCCACAACATGCGCAACTTGCTTGGGTTTTAAGTTGTTTCACTGGTTTTGGTGAAGCTGGACGAATGACTCAATTTAAAGACAAAGCACAAAAAGGTGGACAAGAAAGATCTTCCGTTGGTTTATTTACATATCCTATTTTGCAAGCAGCAGATATTTTGCTATATCAAGCAAATAAAGTTCCAGTTGGAGAAGACCAAAGACAACATTTAGAGTTAACCAGAGATTTAGCGACAAGATTTAATAATCAATTCGGTCAAACATTTACTGTGCCTGAAGCACACATAATTAAAGATTTTGCAAAAATACTTGATTTGCAAGATCCTAATTCAAAAATGAGTAAATCTTCTCCAAATGGATGCATATTTTTACTGGATGAGCCTGAAGTTGTTATGAAGAAATTTAAATCCGCAGTTACAGATTCAGGAAAAGAGATAAAATTTGATTTAGAAAATAAGCCTGGAGTTTCAAACTTAATTAATATTATAAAAATTACAACTAATAAAAGTATTTCCGAAATTGAAAAAGATTTTAGTAACAAAGGTTATGGTGATTTAAAAGTTTACGCAGGTGAAGTTGTGGTTGAAAATCTCATAAAACCTTTAAGGGAAAAGACTTTTAATCTTTTGACCAATGAAAAAGAACTTGAAAATTTAATGCAAACAGGTGCTATGAAGGCAGAAAAAACTGCTGCTTCAACTCTTAAATCAGTTTATGAAAAAGTGGGTTTTTAACTAGATTTTCTTCTAGTAATCGTTTTGCCCAACCAAACCAATGGGTCATACTTTTTATCAACAACTCTTTCTTTCATTGGAATGATTGCATTGTCTGTAATTTTTATGTGTTCAGGACAAACTTCTGTGCAACATTTTGTGATGTTACACATCCCTAATCCATGATTTTCTTGTGCTTCTTTTTTACGATCAAGTTGATCTAATGGATGCATGTCTAATTCGGCTAAACGAATAAAAAATCTTGGTCCTGCAAACTTTGGTTTGTTGTCTTCATGATCTCTAATTACGTGGCAGACATCTTGACATAGGAAGCATTCAATGCATTTTCTAAATTCTTGACTTCTTTCCACATCAACTTGTTGCATACGATATTCACCAGGTTTTAGATTTTCTGGACCTTTGAAAGCAGGCACTTCCCTTGCTTTTTGGTAATTAAATGAAACATCTGTGACTAAATCTTTCACAACTGGAAATGTTCTTAATGGAGTAACTGTAATTTCTTGATCTTCGGCGAAAGTATTCATTCTGGTCATACACATCAAACTTGGTTTGCCATTAATTTCAGCACTGCATGATCCGCATTTTCCAGCTTTACAATTCCATCTGACAGCTAAGTCAGGACTTTCTGTGGCTTGAATTCTGTGAATAACATCAAGTAGTACTTCACCTTCAGCAACATCAACTTGGTAGTTCTTTAATTCACCTTTTTCTTTATTGCCACGCCAAACTCTTAATTTTGCAAGATAACCCATATCTAGGCTCCCATTCCAAGTTGAGCTAATTCTTCAGGCAACATGTATTTTGACAATTCCTCTTTTTCAAAAAGTTCGGCTAATTCTTTTGGCATAGGCTTAATGGTTTCGATTCTAGTTTCTATTTTTGCACCATTCCATGCACAAATTACATGTTTTGATCTCCAGTTTTTTTCCATGTTTGGAAAATCATTTCGAGTATGACCTCCACGAGATTCTTCTCGTACCAATGCACTTTTTGCAATAGATTCACTAACCAACAACATATTTTGTAAATCAAGTGATAGATGCCAACCTGGATTAAATTGTTTTCCGCCTTCAACACCTAAGTTTTTAGTTTTTTGCTTCAAAACTTCTAATTTCTCTATTGCTTCTTTCATCTCTTGACCATCACGAATGATTCCAACAAGGTCATTCATCATTTGTTGTAATTCTTGGTGAATCGCATAAGGATTTTCTTTATTTGCAGAATTTAAAGGTGCCTCAGCGTCTTGAATTGCATTAGTCAGATTTTGTTCATCAACTTTTGGTCTGCTAGTTAAATTTTTAACATAGTCACTTGCGCCAATTCCTGCCCTACGACCAAAAACTAATAAATCAGATAATGAATTTCCGCCTAAACGATTTGAACCATGCATGCCACCTGCAACTTCTCCCGCAGCAAACAAACCTTCCAAACCTGTTGCAGCTCCTGTGTCAGGATCAACTTGAATTCCCCCCATTACATAATGACAAGTTGGTCCAACTTCCATTGGCTGTTGTGTTATGTCAACATCTGCTAATTCTTTAAATTGATGCCACATTGATGGAAGTCTTTTCTTAATTACTTCTGGTTTCAAACGAGTTGATACATCAAGAAAAACTCCACCATGAGGAGAACCTCGGCCAGCTTTTACTTCGGCATTAATTGCACGAGCCACTTCATCTCTTGGCAAAAGTTCAGGAGGTCTTCTATTTGCATCAGGATTTTCATACCAACCATCTGCTTCTTGTTCAGTTTCTGCATATTTTTCTTTGAATACTGCCGGGATGTAATTAAACATAAATCTTTTACCTTCAGAATTCTTTAGAACTCCACCATCACCACGAACAGATTCTGTAACTAAAATTCCTTTCACACTTGGAGGCCAAACCATTCCCGTTGGATGAAATTGCACAAATTCCATGTGCATTAAATTCCCACCAGCTTTTAGAGCTAGAGCATGTCCATCTCCGGTGCCTTCCCAAGAATTTGATGTGACTTTGAAAGATTTACCTATTCCTCCGGTTGCTAATACAACCGCTGGAGCTTGAAACATTACAAATTTTCCAGATTCTCTCCAATAGCCAAGAACTCCGGTTACCTTGTTACTTGTTTTTAAAATTTCAGTAATAGTTAATTCTGCAAAAACCTTAATTCTTTTTTCATAATCGCCACTTTCTCTAAAATCTTCTTGTTGAAGTGAAACAATTTTTTGTTGCAAAGTTCTAATTAATTCAAGTCCTGTTCTATCACCAACGTGAGCAAGTCTTGGATATTCGTGTCCACCAAAATTTCTTTGACTTATTTTTCCATCTTTAGTTCGATCAAATAAAGCACCATAAGTTTCTAATTCCCAAACTCGATCAGGAGATTCTTTAGCGTGAAGTTCTGCCATTCGCCAGTGATTCTGGAATTTACCGCCACGCATCGTGTCTCTAAAGTGCACTTTCCAATTGTCATTGGAATTAACATTGCCCATGGAAGCAGCAATTCCACCTTCTGCCATAACAGTGTGAGCTTTTCCAAACAAAGATTTGCAAATTATTGCTGTCCTTAATCCATTTGCTCTTGCTTCAATGGCAGCACGAAGTCCAGCACCACCTGCGCCAACAATCACGACATCAAAGTCATGACGTTCAATATCTGTCATTTATATTTCCCCTTTAAAAGAAATAAAAGTTAGTAATTGTTCCACTTGCAACAAGACGAACATAAAGATCGCAAAGTGCCACACCTATTAAAGAAACCCAAGCAAATTTTGCGTGATGAACATTTAATTTTGAAACGATAGTCCAGCTTTTATAACGAAGAGGATGTTTTGAAAAATGCTTTAATCTGCCGCCAATTGCATGTCGACAGGAGTGACAGGAGAGCGAATAGAGCCACAATAATGATGCGTTGGTAATCATTACTAAAGTTCCCACACTTAAATGACCCCAATTTCCCTCAGGATTTTTAAATGAAATAACTGCATCGTAGGTAAGAATGATGTTAAAAATTAGACCGGCAAAAAAGAAGTAACGATGTGCATTTTGCAAAATCAAAGGAGATTTTGTTTCA
>CAXBQJ010000074.1:0-6025 GCA_963977775.1 uncultured bacterium | reverse complement strand
TAAATCTGTGATGTATCCACTTTTATTTGCTTTAATAATTTTTTTGTTATTTGAAACAGGAATTGGTTTTTCAGGATCACCACCTTGAGCTTGAATCATTTTTTTCCAAGTTTCATATGCAGATCCATCTTTCAAACCTGTTTCAGGATTTTTATTTATGCCTGCAATATTTAACATTTCTTTTGCTAAAGCAAGAGTAATTTCTATTACATCTTGAGGACCTTTACCATTTAAAACATCTAGAGATTCACTCACTTCTAAAGCATTTCCTACTGCTTTTCCTAACGGAGTTTCCATTTGAGTAATTAGTGCAACAGTTTTTACTCCAGCTTTATTTCCAATTTCAACCATTGTTTCTGCTAATTGTCTTGCTCGATTTACATCCTTCATAAATGCACCGCGACCAGCTTTTACGTCTAAAACTAAACCTTTAGTTCCTTCAGCTATTTTTTTACTCATAATTGAAGATGCAATTAAAGGAATGCATTCAACTGCTCCAATTACATCTCTAAATGAATACATTTTCCGATCTGCTGGAGCAAGTCCGACTCCTGCTGCAGTTATAAAAACTCCCACATCTTTTAATTGCTTAATCATTTGCTCATTTGTCAAAGAAATATTAAATCCAGAAATTGATTCCATTTTGTCTAAAGTTCCACCAAAAGTGCCAAGCCCTCTGCCTGAAAGTTGTGGCACAGCTGCGCCAAAAGAAGCGACCAATGGACAAAGAGGTAAAGATATTTTGTCACCCACTCCTCCAGTTGAATGCTTATCCACAGTTGGTTTTCCAACTTTGGATAAATCTAAAATTTCACCACTTTTAATCATGGCATCTGTCCAAAAATTAAGTTCTTCTTTGTTTAATCCTTGGAAAAAAACCGCCATAAGAAAAGATCCTGCTTGTTCATCAGGAATTTCATTTTTTGTAAATTTCTCAATAAACCATCTAATTTGAGTTTCGCTTAAAATTCCGCCATCTCGTTTAGTGTAAATCAAATCTTGAAAATTCATGCCACACTCCAGCCACCGTCAACGGTAATAGTTGTTCCAGTTATTCCAGATGATTCCTGACTTAATAGAAACGAAACTGTATTTGCAACTTCATTTGCACTAACAGGTCTTTTAATTGGTGCTTTTTCATTCCATTTTTTTAAACCATCTGGCCAAGTTTGATATAAATCTTCCCTATAAATTAAACCTGGAGATACTGCATTACATCTAATATTTTTTTCTGCTAACTCGATTGCTGCAAGTTCTGAGTATCTCTTTAAAGCTGCTTTACTTGAAGCATAAAGAGAATGATTTGGAAAAGGGAATTCGGACTCAACAGAAGTAATATTTACTATCGCAGAATCTTTTGGAAAATAAGGTAAGCAAGCTTTTACCAATGCTTGGGGAGCTAAAACATTTGTTAACATAATTTTATTTATAATTACATCATCAACAATTTCATCTGGATCCAATGACTGATCTGCGGCATTATTGATTAAAAAGTCTATTTTTTTTGTTTTATTTACAATATTTGAAATAAATTTTCCACAAACTTCATCTAAATCACCCTCTGAAAAATCTTCTGATATGGCAAATGATTCTGAACTATTTAATTCTTTTACTAATTTTTCTGCCTTTTCTTTATTGGTGTTGTAATGAACAATAACTTGGGCACCTTTTATTGCAAGTACTTTGACAATTTCTGATCCAAGTCCTGAGGTAGCTCCTGTGACGAGTGCTGTTTTATTTTCAAATATTTTCATGAACTAATGTGCTTTCTTGCTTCTTCTATTATGGAAGATTTATCAACTTTGGTAGGAATTCTGTCCACTACAACCGGATCTCCTGCAATTAAAACATGAACAACATCTCCTCGACCTGCTGCATACACAATTAATGCATGAGGATCTCCTACCGGTACAAGATGTGGTTGTTCCAAATCTAAAACTATTAAGTCTGCTTCTTTGCCAATTTCAACACTGCCAATTAAATTATCTAATCCAAGTGTTTTAGCTCCTCCGATTGTTGCAGCTTTCACAACATCTAAGACTGAAATGGCTGCAGCATTGTTATTAGTAAGTTTTGCTAAATTTGCAGCTTGTCTCATGACATTCCACATATCCAAATCATTACTTGTTGAACAACCATCTGTTCCAAGAGAAACATTAATATTTTTATCTTTAGCCTTTACCCAATCAAATGCACCACTTGCAAGTTTTGAGTTCGACCCTGGACAATGACAAAGACTTACCTTTTTAGTACTAATTATTTCCCTGTCTTGATCATTTATTTTTACAGCGTGAGCAAAAACTGCATTATTTAAAGCATTTACATCTTCAAGTACTTTGGTAGGAGTTTTTTGATATTTTTGATACACATCATCATTTTCATTTTGATTTTCTGACACATGTGTATTAAAAATTGCCCCCATTTCATTGGATATTTGAGCAATTTGTTTTAAGTTTTCAGGAGAAACTGTATAGGTTGAGTGAGGTTGACACACTAGTGGAATAGTTGGACCACCTATTTCTGCGATTGTTTTTTTCCAGTTTTTTAAGTATTCAATTCTTTTATCCCATTGCAATCCATCCGGGCCAGCAAAATCAAAAAATACTGGTCCAATTGCATGTCGAAGTCCAACTTCGACCGCACCTTTATGAGCCATATGAGGATGCAAATACATATCTAAAGTTGATGTCGTTCCACCAAGGATTGCTTCTAGTGCACCTAATTTAGCTCCAATATATGTTCCTTTTTCATTCATAATCCTTGCCTCTTCGGCCCAAACTTTTTCAAGAAATCCTTGTAAATCAACATCTTCAGCGATTCCCCGCAAAAGAGTCATAGGTGTATGTGTATGAGTATTAATTAATCCAGGCATTACTAAATGATTTGAACAATCTATTACTTTTTCAAATGTATATGAAGATTCTTGGTCAACTGAAATAATATCAACAATTTTTTTATCAGATATCAGAATTGAAACATTTTTTAGAATATCTGCTGAATCATTAACGGTAACAACGTAGGAAATATTATGTAAAACTAAATCTATATTTTTACTCATATTTGATGAGCCAATATTTTAGTTGCCTCATCTAAAACTTTAACAACTTTTTCTGCTGATTCAGTAACTACTTTTTGAACATCTTCCATAGTGATTATTTCTTTGCTTAAGCCTGCGGCAGGATTTGCCACAATGCAAATACTTGCATATTTCAATCCTTTTTCAACGGCTAAAACAACTTCAGGAACTCCAGTCATTCCAACCATAGTTACTCCAAATTGTTTAGCCATTTGGATTTCAGCTTTTGTTTCAAAACGTGGACCTTCAAATCCACCATAAATTCCACCATCAAATATTTTGATGCCCAAATTAGCTCCAGCACTTAGCAAAACTTTTCTTAATTTTTGGTTATAAGGTTCATTCATATCAACATGATTAACTCCTTCTTCTCCATCAAAGAAAGTTAAGACTCTATTTTTTGTAAAATCTATAAAATCATCTACTACTTGCAAACCTCCAACTGGAACTTTTTCATCAAGTCCTCCACAAACATTAACTGCTAATACATTTTCTACACCAAGATCAACTAATGCTTGAATATTTGCTCGGTAATTAATTTTATGAGGAGGTACAGAATGTTTTGTGCCATGTCTAGTTAAAAAATAAGTTTGTCGATCATGCCATGATCCACTTGTTACTTGAGCTTTGCCGTATTTAGTTTCAATTACTTTTATTTCAGGATTTTTTAATGGAGAAAGAGAATAAAATCCTGTTCCAGCAATAATTCCTAAAGGTGATGTCATAGATTGTGAAGATTACTTCCGTCAAAAGCATCTGGTAGTAATTCTTTTAATTTCTTTGGACCATCGTTGTGATCAATTAGTAATTCAGCGCCACCATGTTCTTGCAATAATTGTCTACATCTTCCACAAGGTAATAAAATTCCAGGCTCTGGACCCACACAAGAAAATGCAACTAATTTTCCGCCTCCAGTTAGGGCAAGTTGAGAAACTAAACCACATTCAGCACAAAGTGTTAATCCATACGATGCGTTTTCAACATTGCATCCAGTTACGATTCGTCCATCATTTACCAAAGCAGCAGCTCCAACAGGAAATTTTGAATAATGTGCATAAGCAAACTGTTGGGCTTTTTTTGCCTCTGCTCTTAATTTTTGCCAATCAATATTTGTCATAGGACTCTAAGACTACGCCGAAAGTGTTATTTAATTGAAACCCAATACTTATATAAAGGAATTTACTCGCTGAATAAGGGGATTATTACTTATTTCTTCGTTAGTTCTAAGTAATGAAATCGCAGTTCTTCTTCTCCATAAGTCTTCTGGTTTTTCCACCATTTCTTTTTGAGCTATATAAATACTTTCTCCCAGAGTTAAATCTAGTTCTGGAAAAAGTCTTTCTCTATTTTGAGAATCTTGTTTTAAAAGTGCCAGGATTTCAAAAGATTCATTGCCATGTCTTCTCCATATTGCAGGGGCTATAACTTCTACATCGTTTTCACTTATGCCATTTAAATTTTTAAATTCCTCTTCAAAAGTTCTATAAATTTTTTGGTCATCTTCTCCGTACCATTTTTTAACTTTATGAATTTCAATTCCTAATTTCTTAACATATTCAACAATTTCTTCACCAACATTTACACAATCTGTTAATTTTCCTCCAAAGATTGTAATAATTTTTGATTTTTTATTAACTTCAATTTCATGTTTTCTTGATAATGCTGTCCACTCTATTTTAGAAACATCCTTTTTCCCTTTTACAACTAAAGGTCTTACTCCACATCTCTCCGAAATAATGTCGTCTTTAGTTAAAGGTTTAATTAAATTTAAACATCTATTTGCTTGATCTAAAACAAATTGTCTGTCTTCATCAGTTACTTCGCTGACTGGGTTTTCAACTCTGGTATCTGTTGTGCCAATAACACTTCTATCTTGCATTGGTATCACATAAAATAATCTTCCCTTTTCATCAAAAAAAGCTAAAACTCTATTATTTGTAGTTAGTTTAGGTACAACTAAATGTATTCCCTTTGATAATGCGAGTTGATGAATTGTTTCATCGTGCAATTTTTTAGTTAGATCTTTTCCAAAAGGACCACCTGCGTTGATTATCACTTTAGCTGTTATTTGGAATTCTTCTTCTGAAATTTCGTCTTTCAAGAAAAGTTTCCATTTATTTTCTTGTTGAGTTGCATCAATCATCGAAACATAATTAGTCGTTATTGCCCCATGATCTTTTGCGTTTTTTACAAAATCCCAAACAAATCTTGCATCATTATCAATTAATAAAGCGTCGTCATAACGCACAGACCCAGTTAAACCATTTGGATTTACTAAATTCTCAATTTCAATTGTTTCTTCTGGTGAATAAACTTTAGGTGCTTTAGTTTTAAATCTTCCCAAAAACCAATACAAATAAGTGCCTAAAGCTCCTAGAATTTTTCCAAAAGGAGCAGTTGGGCCAATTGCTGCTAGAAATGAAATTGATTTAATTCGATTTGGAAATGCATCTAAAAGATGGTTTCTTGATCCACAAAGATTCCAAACAAGTGGAATTTCGTAGGTTTGTAAATATTTAATTCCACCCCAAACCATATTTGATGATTCTTGGCTTGTAACGCCTGCAAAGTCACCCCGGTCAATTAGTGCAACTTTTACTCCACCAGCTGCAAGTGCTGCAGCTGATACTGCGCCATTAATTCCAGCACCAACAATGGCCACTTGGAAATCATTGTTCTTTAGACGACTTAGATGCTCTAGTCGATTGGACAAAATATTCCTCACAAATTTAATTTATATGCTAAACACAATTATATGATGAAAGTAAACTCCTCACAATCTAAATTGTTACTCATTTGAGACAAACTCGATAGCTAATCGTAATCGTGTGAAAATTGCCTAGATTGAATAAAACTGCAATTATTAAAATATAAAAGATGGAGACAAATTGAAAAAAGTATACTTCGTATCATTTTTTGTAGCATCCATGTTAATTACTGGTTGCAGTT
>CAXBQJ010000073.1:0-6067 GCA_963977775.1 uncultured bacterium | reverse complement strand
CTACACTCTTTCCCTACACGACGCTCTTCCGATCTAATCCTGCGATTGAAACTTTGTCACCTGATGCAACTGCATTGGTGATGGTGTCGAAAAATATATCGACGAAATCTAATGCTTGACGACGGTTTGCTTCAAAGTGCTGTTGCACTAAGTCGGCTAAGTCTGGCTTCTTCAACTTATGACCTTTCCTAAGTCTTTAGAACCTATTTTTACTTGTAATAAAAGGATTTTTATTACAAAGAATAAAATTACGCAATAAAATAAGGACTTTTTGCACGACACGCCAAAAAATCCTTACCAAATAAGAGAAATTTGATTTCAAATATAAAAAGTTCTTTATTTTGTGTAACAGGTGTTACTTGAGTTAACTACTGAGTCACAGGTTTGAATGCAGGACGAGTTTTTTCAAACTCAGTAATTTTTGATTCATGGCGCAAAGTTAAACCAATATCATCTAAACCTTCCATTAAGCGCCATCTAACATAATCATCAATTTGGAATTCTGCTTCAATTGAGTCACAAAAAACTTTTCTTTTATCTAAATCAACAGTAATTTTTGTATTTGGATCAGATTCAACTTTTGCCCAAAGTTTTTCAATCACATCTTGAGAGACTAATGCAGTCACTAAACCTGCTTTACCTGAATTACCTCTGAAAATATCTGCAAATCTAGAAGATAAAACTACTTTGAAACCATAATCCATCAGTGCCCAAACGGCATGTTCTCGAGAAGAACCTGTGCCAAATTCTGGACCAGCAATCAAAATTGAAGCATTCTTGTATTCGTTTTTATTTAAAACAAAATTTGGGTCTTCTCGCCAAGCTTTAAACAAAGCATCTTCGAAACCATGTCTAGTAATTCTTTTTAAAAATTCTGCAGGAATAATTTGATCAGTATCAACATTGCTTCTTCTTAAGGGAACAGCAGTTCCTGAGTGAGAAATAAATTTTTCCATTAAATATCATCCGGAGTTGAAATTGAACCTTTAATAGCAGTTGCTGCTGCAACTAAAGGTGAAACTAAATGTGTTCGACCACCTGGACCTTGACGTCCTTCAAAGTTTCTATTTGAAGTTGAAGCTGCTCTTTCTCCAGGTTTTAATTTGTCAGGATTCATCCCTAAACACATTGAACATCCTGCATTTCGCCAATCAGCACCTGCATCTTTAAATATTTGTGGAAGACCTTCGTGCTCTGCTTGAATCGCTACTTTTGCGCTTCCTGGCACAACCATCATTTTCACACTTGAAGAAACTTTTTTACCTTTTAAAATTGCAGCTGCTGCTCTTAAATCTTCAATGCGACCATTCGTACATGAGCCAAGAAAAACTGTGTCGACTTTGATATCACGAATTTTTGTTCCTGCTTTTAAATCCATATATTCTAAAGCTCTTTGTGCGGCGGCTTTTTCTGTTGGATCACTAAATTGCTCTGGGCTTGGCACAACATCATCAATAGAAACTCCTTGGCCAGGATTGGTTCCCCAAGTCACAAATGGTCTCAAAGTTGTGGCATCAATTATTACTTCAGCATCAAATTTTGCATCATTATCTGTTTTTAAAGTTTTCCAATAAGTTATGGCATCATCCCAATCTTTTCCTTTTGGAGCATGATCTCTACCTTTCATATATTCGAAAGTAGTTTCATCAGGTGCGATCATTCCTGCTCTTGCACCTGCTTCAATACTCATATTGCAAATAGTCATTCTTCCTTCCATAGAAAGAGAACGAATTGCTTCACCTCGATATTCCAAAACATAACCTTGCCCACCACCGGTACTAATTTTTGCAATAACTGCCAAAATTATGTCTTTTGCAGTTGAACCTTTTGGTAATTGTCCATTAACTGTGATTGCCATTGTTTTGAAAGGTTTCAAAGGTAAAGTTTGGGTCGCTAAAACATGTTCAACTTCACTTGTACCAATACCAAAAGCTAGTGCGCCAAAAGCACCATGAGTTGATGTATGAGAATCTCCGCACACAATTGTCATGCCAGGTTGTGTTAATCCAATTTGTGGACCAACCACGTGCACAATTCCTTGTTCAATATTTCCTAAAGAAAATATTTTTAAATCAAATTCTTTTGCATTATTTCTTAGAGCATCAACTTGAGCACGAGATACTAAATCAGCAATTGGTTTATCAATATCTTTAGTTGGTACGTTGTGATCTTCTGTTAGCAAAGTTAAATCTGGACGTCTAACTTTTCTACCTGAAGCTCGCAAACCATCGAATGCTTGCGGTGAAGTAACTTCGTGAACTAAATGAAGATCAATAAATAATAAATCTGGTTCACCACTTGCTTGGTGCACAATATGTGCATCCCAAACTTTTTCTGCAAGTGTCTTGCCCAATTTATTTCTCCTTAAAAAATTTTCTTTGAAAAACTTTCTTGGCCCATTTTGTAGCCCCGACGGGATTTGAACCCGCGTTACCGCCTTGAGAGGGCAGCGTGCTAGGCCGCTGCACTACGGGGCCATAAGTTTTTCATTGCCTTAATTTTAAATCTTAACAGCGAAAAGAATTTAATTAATTTTTAGTTACGAATTCTCACACGATCAGGTGTGAGTTCTTCTAACTTGGTGATTCCTAAGAGTCTCATCGACATTTCTATTTCAGATTTGAGAAGCGTAACTGTTTTTTCAACGCCTTTTTCCCCAGCAGCCATCAATCCGTATAAATAGGCTCTTCCGACAAGTACTGCATTTGCACCTAAACCAATTGCGGCCAAAATATCTGTGCCAGCCATAACTCCACCATCAATAAGTACTGTCATTTCTTTTCCAACAGCTTTTCTAACTTCAGGTAAAAGTTCCAATGGAACTGGAGCTTTATCCATTTGTCTTCCCCCGTGTGTGGAGAGAATGATTCCATCAACACCGGCATTTTTTAGCATCACCGCATCTTCAACACTTTGCACACCTTTTATTAAAAGTTTTCCATTCCAGATTGTGCGAAGCCATTTAATATCTTCCAAAGTTATTGAAGGATCAAATATTTTAGACAATAAATCGGCAACAGTTCCTCCACTATCGTTCATATCAAGAGAGGCAAAAACTAAAGGATCTGTTGTTAAAAGATTTCCCCACCATTTTGGATATTTAGCCATATCTAGCAAAGTTCTTAAACTTAATTTTGGTGGAATAGTTAATCCGTTTTTAACATCTCTATATCTGACACCACCAACAACTGTGTCAACTGTCAAAACAATCGCTTCAAAACCCGAAGCTTTAACTCTTGAAACAAGTTTTTCGTTTGGTTCTCTTTCGCGTCTTACATATAACTGATACCAACGTCTTACATCTGGAACTTCTTTTGCCAAATCTTCAGGAGAAGTTGTGCCAAGTGTTGAGAGTCCGTATAAAATTCCATATTTTTTTGCAACTCTTGCCACAGCAGGTTCGCCTTCATAACCCATCATTCTGGTGAATCCAGTTGCAGCAAATGCAAAAGGCAAAGCATTTTTTTGACCCAAAATATCTACTGAGGTATCAACATGAGTGACATCCCTTAAAACTCTTGGAGAAAATTCAACTTTTGAAAAAACTTCTCTTGCTCTATTTAAACTAGCTTCAGATCCAGATGCTCCATCTGTGTAATCAAAAACTGATCTGGGAGTTCTTTTACTTGCAAGTTCTCTTAAATCCCACAAATTTGTAACTTTAGAAAGTCTTACTTCTTTTCTGTTTAAATTTGGCCAACGAAAACCAATAAGCGATATGAAATCCTTTGGGCGAGGAAATCTACGCTTAACCATTAATTGTTCCTTTAATATTTTTAAACCATAAATACTCTACACAACGACTTTATTATCTAGATGTCTTTGCTGGGGTACTAGGACTCGAACCTAGACAAACGGATTCAGAAACCGCTGGGCTGCCAATTACCCCATACCCCAAAGGCAGAAATTCTTTATTTTTTAATCTGCTGTCGAATTCGTGCTAAGACTTTTTCTTTCCCTAAAAGTTCCATAGATTCAAAAAGAGGTGGTGAAACTTTTCTCCCAGTTACTGCTACTCGAAGTGCTGTAAAAGCAATTCGCGGTTTTAATCCCATTTCTTGTACCAGAACTTTATTTAATTCATCATGTAAATCTTGAGTTTTAAATGAAGAAATGTTTTCAATAACCTTCAAAGAAGCTTCAAGTGCTGGCATATTTTCATGTGTTAAAGCACTTTCTGCATCCTCATGATTTACTACAAAATCTTTTTCCTCCACCAAAAGAAAACTCAACATATTAGATGTTTGAGAGAGTTTTTCTAATCTTTCCTGCACTAAAGGTGTTGCCTTCAAAACTAAATCTTTTTGAATGCTAGTTGGATTTTCTGGAAGGATTTTGTCAGTAATTAATTGATTAATCATTCTTTGACTTAACTCTTCTGGTTTAAGTTTTCTTATCCAGTCAGCATTAATTGCGGTTGCTTTCTTGATATCAAATCTGGCTGGGTTTGCACTTACTCTTTTAATATCAAAATTTTGTGCCATTTCAGTGAGAGAAAAGAATTCAATATCATCACCAAAAGACCAACCAAGAAGTGCTAAATAGTTAAGTAAACCTTCGGGTAAAAATCCTTCTCTTTTATACATTAAAAGACTTGATTCAGGATCTCTTTTAGAAAGTTTTTTATTTCCTTCACCCATCACATAAGGTAAATGACCAAACATTGGCATTACCCCTGATCCCACTCCAATTTCTTTAAAAGCTTCATGAAGTGCAATTTGTCTTGGAGTAGAAGAAAGTAAATCTTCTCCTCTTAAAACATGTGTTATTTCCATAAGTGCATCATCTGCTGGATTTACTAATGTGTAAAGAGGATCACCATTTGCTCTTACTAAAACATAATCTGGAATGTGTTCTGGTTCAAAACTTAATTCTCCTATTACTAAATCATTCCAAGTGACAGTTTTATCAGGCATTCTAAATCTTAAAACTGGAGTTCTTCCTTTACTTTCAAAATTGATAACTTGTTCCCCAGTTAAATTTCTACAATGTCCGTCATAACCTGGAGTTTGACCTTTTTCTTTTTGAGCTTTTCTTCTTTCTTCTACTTCTTCTTGCGAGCAATAACAGTGGTAAGCAAAATTTTTATCTAATAATTTTTTGGCAATTTCGGCATAAGTTGAAAGGCGCTCACTTTGTCGATAAGGACCAAATTCTCCGCCAACTTCAGGACCTTCATCCCAATTAAGTCCTAACCATTTCATTGAATCTATTAATGCTTTATAAGACTCTTCACTGTCTCTTGCCGCATCTGTGTCTTCAATGCGAAAAACAAAAGTTCCATTGTGATGTCTTGCAAATGCCCAATTAAATAAAGCTGTTCTTACCATTCCCACATGAGGATCACCTGTTGGTGAGGGACAAAATCTAACTCGAACTTTATTTGACATGGGCTTTTAATAAACCATATGTAACAGCGTCAGATATCGCATTCCAAGATGCAGCAATTACGTTTTCGTGAACACCAACTGTGTCCCATTGAGAATTTCCATCTGTAGTTTCAATTAACACTCTGGTGACAGCTCCAGTTCCTTTAACTCCTTCAAGAATACGTACTTTGTAATCAGTTAGTTTCAAATTTGATATTTCTGGATAAGTTTTTTCAAGAGCTGCTCTTAGCGCATTATCCAAAGCATTTACTGGACCATTTCCTTCTGAGGTTTGCAATACTCGGTTGTTATTTGCCACTACTTTTACTGTGGCATCAGTCGTAATTTTTCCTTCAGGACTTTGCTCAACAGTTACTTTCCAGGATTCAACTTGGAAAAAATGAGAATTAGTTTCGCCCAGTTCATTTCTCAATAACAATTCAAAAGAAGCATCTGCTGCTTCAAAGGTGTATCCACGAGATTCCATATCTTTAACTTTTTCAACTACGTTGGTTAGAACTTGTTTATTTCCCTCTAGGTCATAACCAAGTTCTTTGCCTTTTAATTCAATTGAAGCTCTTCCTGCCATGTCAGAAACTAAAGTTCTCATATCGTTTCCAACTAATGTTGGATCAATATGTTGATAAAGCATGGGATCAATTTTTACAGCACTTGCATGTAACCCTGCTTTGTGAGCA
>CAXBQJ010000072.1:0-6186 GCA_963977775.1 uncultured bacterium | reverse complement strand
TCTGTGAAATTGTGTCTTGGTGGTGGACAAGAAGTTGCCCATTCCAAACTCATACCCCAACCCCAAGGATCATTTACCTTTACAAGGGGAGCAAATCTCCAAGTTTTATAAACGTTGTAAAGGAAAAATATTGTGGATGCACCAAGTAAAAATGAGCCAGCACTAGAAATCATATTTCCAGTTGTAAAACCATCACTTGCTAAATAATCTGCATATCTTCTTGGCATACCTTTAATACCAAGCCAATGTTGAATTAAAAATGTAACTTGAAAACCAATAAACAAAGTCCAGAAATGAATTTTTCCTAATGATTCATCTAACATTCTTCCTGTCCATTTTGGCCACCAGAAATAAAAACCAGCAAACATTGCAAAAACTACGGTGCCAAATACTGTGTAGTGAAAATGTGCGACCACGAAATAGGAATCAGAAACATGAAAATCAATTGGTGGCATTGCAAGCATTACCCCAGTTAATCCTCCAATTAAGAAAGTAATTAAGAAGCCAATAACAAATAGCATTGGTGTTTCAAAAGATAAAGATCCTCGCCACATCGTGCCAATCCAGTTAAAGAATTTAACTCCAGTTGGAACAGCAATGAGCATTGTGGTGAGCGCAAAAAATGGTAGCGATACAGCTCCTGTGACATACATGTGATGTGCCCATACTGCAACTGAAAGTCCTGCGATTGCAATTGTTGCAAAAACTAATCCTTTGTAACCAAAGATTGGTTTTCTACTAAATACTGGAATTACTTCACTTATTACACCAAAGAATGGTAATGCCAAAATGTAAACTTCTGGATGGCCAAAAAACCAAAATAGATGTTGCCACAAAATGGCTCCACCATTTGCTGCTTCAAAAACTTGCGCTCCAAATGTTCTATCAACTTCCAGAACAACTAACGAAGCAGCTAAGACTGGAAATGCCATAAGTACTAAAACACTTGTCAATAAAACAGTCCAAGTAAAAATAGGTAATCTAAACATAACCATGCCAGGTGCTCTCATGGTCAAAATTGTGGTGATGAAATTAACCGCACCAAGAATTGTTCCTAATCCACCAAGTGCTAATCCCATTATCCAAAGATCTGCACCTACAGTTGGTGAATTTACTGCATTAGACAAAGGAGCATAAGCAAACCAACCAAAACTTGCTGCTCCATCTGGAGTTAAAAATCCTGCCACCACAGTTAAACCACCAAATAAAAACATGTAATAGCCAAGCAAATTTAATCTTGGAAATGAAACATCTGGTGCACCAATTTGTAATGGAGTGATTGCGTTTGCAAATCCTACGAAAAGAGGTGTAGCAAATAGAAATAACATGATGGTGCCATGCATAGTAAACATTTGGTTATATTGCTCATTTGAAATTAATTGCAAACCAGGTTGAGCTAATTCTGCTCTAATAAGCATTGCCATTAATCCGGCAATTAAAAAGAAAATAAAAGAAGTTATTAAATATAGATTTCCGATTGTCTTTGGATCAGTCGAAGTCATCCATTTAACAATGGTTCTTCCCATGGTGTTTTGTTTTGCAGGGTTTGGGTGAGAGGAAACACTTGGACGATCATCAATAACAGTCATGGAACCTATCCTTCCCTACATCCTGGTAATTCTGGATTACCCAAGCAATCTGGATTACCTTTTGTTAAATCTCTTCCTGTATCAAGTGAACCTACTTGACCAAGTGCCTTCAATTTTTCCACATGTTGATTAAATTCGCTTTTGGTAACAACTTTGACATTAAAAAGCATTCGAGAATGATCGACTCCGCACAATTCTGCACATTTACCCACGAAATCGCCTAACTTATTCGGGGTTAATTCAAAGCCATTCATTCGACCTGGCACAACATCCATTTTCATCAAAAATGCTGGAATCCAAAATGAATGAATAACATCTGGTGAAGTTAGTTCAAATTTAACTTTTTCATCTACTGGTAAATATAAAACGGGTGGATTTGCTGGTGTTCCAATGTCATAAACACCTGCTTCTTTGTAATTAAATGTCCAAGACCATCTAAAACCAACAACTCCTACAGTGTGTTGTTGCTGACCAGTCAATTTTATTAAAGGACCTTGATCACGAGCTGTGAAATAAAACAAACCTAAAACAATAACTAAAGGAACTATTGTGTAAAGAATTTCTAAAGGAATGTTGTATCTAGTTTGTTTTGGAATTTCATTATCACTTCTTCTGCGGTAAAGAATAAGTGCAGAAAAAAGTAAACCTAAAACTAAAATTGCCACCGCAATTGCCACAATCCAAGTTCCTTGCCACAGATTTAATATAGTTACTCCTTCTTTGGTGGCAGGTTCTGGAAAACCAACGCGAAGGGCTTCATCTTGAGTTGCTTTTGAACAAGCAGTCAATATAAATAGAGAAGAGATTAAGAGCAAGCGAGGAAACTTACGTCCCAAAATAATCTCTCCTGATGGGTTTTGACTATCTATATAGCAACATTAGAGCACTCAAGGGATAACGAGGAAAAGAAGGGCAAGTAACGTCTAACACATGTCGCAAAGCACAAATGCACATACGCATAATTTTGATTCATTAACTTCCCATCCAATACATCCTGCTGCAAAAAAAGCCATCACTTCCTTACCTGATTACGCATATTTAGATGCAACAAAGCTTTACCACGATTCAAGATCTGCACGTTTACTTTTGGATTCTGCTCGAGCCTCAATTGCTGCAAGATTAAAAGTTAATCCTGATGAAGTTTCTTTTATTCCTTCAGGAAATGCAGGTTTAGATTTAGTAGTTTCAGGTTTAATAAATGCAACTGATAATAAAAAAGTAATTGCAAGCTCAGTTGAACAAAAAGCAATCCTTGAAAGAATTAAGAATTTTGATCCTTATTTAGTGTCAGTTGATTCTTTAGCAAGAATTAACCAAGAAGAATACTTACAGAAATTAGAAGAATTAAAACCAGGTATAGCTATTTTACAATTTTCAAATCATGAAGTGGGAACTCAACAACCGATTCATCCAATTTATAAAAAATGCCAAGAGTTAAATATTCCACTATTTGTGGATGCTTCTATGACAGCAGGTTTAGTTAACCTAGGTAGTGATTGGGATTGCTTGTTACTAAAGCCTGCTTGTTGGGGGGCTCCAATAGGTTTAGATATTTTAGTTGTAAAAAGAAATACAAGATTTAAATCAATTTTATTAGATGATGGTAGAGAAAATCATAAGTTTTCTAGCAATATTTTTATTCCGCAAGCAGTTGCAATTGGAGCAAGTTTAGAAAGCGTTAATCTTGAAAGATCTAATACTGCAAAAAATCTTTCTAATTTAGTAACAGAATTACGACAGCTGCTTTCTATAGATTCGCGGATAAAACTTTTAGGAGATCCTGTTGCAAGACTTCCCCATGTATTAGCTTTTTTAATTGAAAATGTAGATGGTGAATTCATAGCCCTAAATTTAAGTAAAAAAGGATTTGCAGTTTCAAGTGGCTCTTCATGTACACCTGATGAAATAAAACCATCTCATGTTTTAAGTGCTATGGGTTTTTCAAGCCAAGCCCATATAAGAGTCTCTTTATCTTTTGATAGCACTAGTAAAGAAATTCATGAGTTTGTGCAAGCTTTAACACAGATACTAAAAGAACTTTAAAAAACAGGTTTAGATTTTAAAGCAAGCATTAATTTTTCATAATATTTTTTTCGAGAAACTTCAATTACTCCCATACTTTTAAGATGAGGACTTTGCCATTGCACATCAAATAAGCGCTCCCCTTTGCCTGTTTTTAACTTTTCGACTAAATAAACCATGGCAGTTTTGGAAGCATCGGTTTGTTTGTGAAACATTGATTCACCTGCAAAAAGTCCGTTAACTTCCACCCCATAAAGTCCTCCAACTAATTCATTTTTACTGTTCCAAACTTCTACACTATGTGCATAACCTAATTTAAAAAGTTTCTTATAAGCAATTTTTATTTCTTGATTAATCCATCCTTTTTCTCTTTTTCTATCTGCACAACCCTCCATAACTTCTGAGAATGCTTGATCAAAAGTTACTTGGAATTTTTTCATTGATTTCTTTAATGATTTACTTATTTTTATTTTGTTTAAAGGTAAAATTCCTCTTTTAACTGGTGACCACCAACCAATTTCTTCAACATTTTCTACTTTTACATGCATGGGAAATATTGCATTCTGATAAGAATCAATTAGGGTCGCTGGTTCTAAATCTGCGCCCAAAATAACTAAATCGTTATTGGGCATTTCCTCAATTGCGGGAAAATCCCAAATTGATGCTGGGAGTTTTTCAGGCATATTTAAACTATTTTAAAAAAGGTTTAATTTCTAAAGCGGCATCTTTTCCATAAAAATTTTCAAAACGAGAAACAAATTCAGAATTTGAAAATGAATATTCTTGTGTGCCAACTGTTTCAATTACATAAGTGGCAAGCATTGATCCCACTTGAGCACATCTTTCAGGTTTTAAACCCCAAGAGTAAGAAGCTAAATATCCTGCTCGAAAAGAATCCCCCACTCCTGTTGGATCAATTCTTTCTGTTTCAGGAGGGCATGCAACTGTGGCAATTACTTCATTTTTACTTTGAATTCTTGCTCCTTTTGCTCCCAATGTGGTGACAACAGTTTCAACTCTTTTCATAAGTTCATCAGTGTTCCAACCAACTTTTTTTTCAATTAAAGATGATTCATATTCATTCATAAAAAGATAAGTAGCCCCATCAATTAATTTAGCTATTTCTTTGCCATCCATTCTGGCCATTTGTTGAGATGGGTCGGCAATAAATGCAATTCCTCTTTGTTTTGCTTCTTCTGTGTGTTTGATCATTGCTGATGGATCACTTGGTCCAATAAAAACAAAATCTATATTTCCAACACGATCAATTACTGGGCCTAATTCAATTAGATTTGATTCACTCATTGCTCCTGGATAAAAAGAAGCAATTTGATTGGCAGCATCATCTGTGGTGCAGACAAATCTTGCGGTGTGTTTATCTTGACTGTAATGAATTGATTGACAATCAACATTATGTCTTTCAAGCCATGATCGATATTCAGCAAAATCTTTTCCAACTGCGCCAACCAAAATAGGTCTTAGTCCAAGTTTTCCCATGGAGAAAGCAACGTTTGCGCCCACTCCGCCACGTCTGATTTGTAAATCATCAACTAAGAAAGATAAAGAAACTTTATCTAATTTATCTGCAACTAAGGAATCAGTAAATTTCCCAGGAAAACGCATCAAATGATCAGTTGCGATGGAGCCCGTGATAGCAATATTTAAAGACACGGGAAGTAAGACTACTAACTATTCAAGTAAATGTGAATTAGTGGAATGAATCGCCACAGGCGCAAGATCCACCTGCGTTTGGATTATCTATTGTGAAACCTTGTTTTTCAATTGTGTCCACAAAATCAATAGTTGCACCATTTAAATAAGGAACACTCATTTTGTCCACTACAACTTTTACTCCATTGAAGTCTTGAGTGGCGTCTCCTTCAAGAGAGCGATCATCGAAAAATAATTGGTAACGCATTCCTGAACAACCACCAGGTTGCACAGCTATACGAAGAGCAAGATCATCTCTTCCTTCTTGGTTCAACAAAGTTCTAACCTTTGTTGTGGCAACTTCTGTTAATAAAACTCCGTTTTGAGTATTAGTGGTCTCTTGGCTCATTTTTATTAAATAACCTTTCCTTCTTCTATATATATTGCCACGTTATTTAGACCATGTCCTGCTGACCCGCTCCGCGAGCATAACCAGTGACATAAATGGATCTTCTGGCAAATCTTGTCCAGGTTCAATGCATCCATAGGCTCCAACAATTCCTGCAGCAGCTAACTCTCTTTTACCTGCCACAACTTGACCACATAATGCAAGACAAGTTTTGGCAGACTCCATTGCCATATCGGCAATTGACAAACCAAAGAACCGATGCGGCAGCGCAACCGGGACAATATGGACGAAGGGGATCAGATCCACCTCTTCCACCACTTGATCCTTGTTTATAAGTTATGTAAAATATATTTGATACTGTAGCCTGTTCTACTATTGGAACATCTAACGTTACATGAGCATACCCAGATTCAGAACATCCCGGATTTTCATATAAATATTGTTTTCCTGAATGAGTGATGTATAATATTTTATCTATATTACAATTATATGTGCTTAAAGTAACGTTAAGAGACA
>CAXBQJ010000071.1:0-6188 GCA_963977775.1 uncultured bacterium | reverse complement strand
AGGCATCAGGGTTGCCAAAAAAGCAACAATGCATGGTTTTGCACTCAACTGCAATAACTCTTTGGATGCTTTTAGAAAAATTGTTCCTTGCGGTATCGGTGATGCCGATGTCACAACCTTAAGTATGGAATTAGGCAGAGATATAAGTGTGGAAGAAGTGATTCCTTTGATTGAAAATGAGATTAGAAATGGTGCCTTGAATATAAAAATCGCAAAGAGGCCTAAAGTAGAAGTGTCATGACAGCTGAAATAGTAACTGGAGTAAACAGCGAAGGTAAAAAACTTCTGCGTATTGAGGCAAGAAATGCCGAAACTCCAATTGAAAAAAAACCTGAATGGATCAGAACCAAATTAAAAACAGGTCCTGAATATACCCGTATTTATGAAATGGTTAAAAAAGAAGGCTTGCACACTGTTTGCCAAGAAGCTGGTTGTCCAAACATTTTTGAATGCTGGGAAGATCGCGAAGCAACATTTTTAATTGGTGGATCA
Source organism: uncultured bacterium (assembly GCA_963977775.1). Lineage (GTDB taxonomy): Bacteria > Actinomycetota > Actinomycetes > S36-B12 > UBA5976 > ATZT02. The sequence continues at coordinate 5,696 of CAXBQJ010000071.1, read as the reverse complement.
GCTTGCACAAGAAGATGCGACTTCTGTTTGATTGACACTGGCAAACCTGATCCTCTTGATAGAAGTGAACCAGAAAAAGTTGCTTTGAGTGTTAAAACTATGGGTTTAAAATATGCAACAGTTACAGGTGTCACACGAGATGATTTAGAAGATGAAGGTGCCTGGCTTTATTCCGAAACAATTCGAGCAATTCACAAACATAATCCAAATTGTGGCGTTGAAATATTAACACCAGATTTTAGCGGTAAGAAAGAATTACTAAATCAAATTTTTGAGGCTAAACCTGAAGTTTTTGCACACAATTTAGAAACTGTACCAAGAATATTTAAACGAATAAGACCAGCTTTTAGTTATGAAAAATCATTAAATGTAATAACTCAAGCAAAAGAAGCAAATATGATTACCAAGTCTAATTTAATATTAGGTATGGGTGAAGAAAGAGAAGAAATTGAAACAGCATTAAAAGATTTAGTTAATGCCGGTTGTGATTTAATAACAATTACTCAATATTTAAGACCATCAAATCTTCATCACCCAATATCCAGATGGGTTAAACCAGAAGAATTTATAGAATTGGGAGATCTTGCGAAAGAGTTGGGCTTTAAAGGTGTCATGTCTGGACCTTTAGTTAGATCTTCTTATCGAGCAGGAAGACTTTACAAAGAAGCCTTGGCAATAAAAGAAAAGAGTAAATAAAGTGGCTAAATTTAACGAACCAAAAGAAAAGAAAGAGCGTTTTAAAACTTTAAAGCAAATCGGACAAACTTATAAAATTACTCGCCAAACCGATAAAGCTCTTCCTTTAATACTGTTACTAAGTTTTATTGGCTCAACATCGCCTTTGATTCTTATTGCCCAATTTTTTCTGAGCACAACTTTTTCCAGACTGATTTCTTATTCTTTAGGAATATCAACTGGTTTACTTGTAACTGTATATATTTTTGGTAAGAGAGCCGAAAAAGCAGCTTATTCAAGAATTGAAGGTCAACCTGGTGCAGCAGCTGCAGTTTTAAATACTTTAAGAAAAGGTTGGTTTGTCACACCAGCTGTAGCAGTAACAAGAAATCAAGATTTAGTTCACAGAGTTATTGGCCCAGTAGGAATTGTTTTAGTAGGTGAAGGATCTCCCAGCAGAGTTTCTCAACTACTTGAAAGTGAAAGAGTTAAAGCACGAAGAATTGCAGGTGAAGTTCCTGTAGCCACTCTTATTTCTGGAAGTGGTGAAGGATTAGTACCATACAAAAAACTTAACAAAACAATTATGAAAATGGGTAAAAAAATATCGCCAGCAGAGGCAAGGGAATTAAGAAATAGATTTGGAGCAAGCGGAGCAAGTTCTTTACCAATTCCTAAAGGTGCTATGCCTAAAGGAATGAGAATTCCAAGAAGATAAGTCTCAATTAGTTTTGTAAAATTCGAGTTCTTGCCAAACGATCATGCATTCCCCTATTTTCTTTATCAGCTAATAATGGTGGAAAAACCAAAACTATTAAAAAAGTTCTAATAAAACATTGAATTAACCTAATTCTCGAACCATTTTCATGCACAATTCTTAAACCAGTGATTCTTTGCCCAAATGAAGAACCTGTTAACCAAGTCAGAAGAATTAGTTGACTTGCAAAAACTAAAAGAGTTACAAAAGAGTTCTCCTTAGATCCATAGCCTGAAACACCAGGAATAACTTGGGTCACCAAAATGGCGGCAACCCAGTCAATAATCAGAGCAATGATCCTTCTTAAAGTCACCTCTTAAGGCTAAAGGTTGACCAAATTGTGTGCCACTTCATTGTTGCCTTCAGGCTTGTGAAATTTTGTTACATCCCCGAAACAATTGGGTTACCGACGTGACATGCACTTGAAGTATGTTTAAGACTCATAGAAGTAGGGGCACAAGGTCGTGTCAAAAAAAGGTCTAAAAATCAGGAGGTTAATCGATGTTTAAGAACGCTGCTGAAGCGATCAAATACATCAAAGACAACGAAATTGAATTCGTTGATGTACGTTTCATGGACTTACCTGGTGTGATGCAACATTTCAACATTCCGGCAAAAGCATTTAATGATTCTGTTTTTGAAGATGGATTAATGTTTGATGGTTCTTCCATCAGAGGATTCCAAGCAATTCATGAATCTGATATGAAATTGATGCCAGATGTGACAACAGCTTTTGTTGATCCATTCCGTGAAGCAAAAACTTTGGCTATGAATTTTTCAATTAGAGATCCATTCACTAATGAACCATATTCAAGAGATCCACGTAACGTTGCAGCAAAAGCAGAAGCTTATTTGAAAGCTTCTGGAATTGCTGACACTGTTTATTTTGGACCAGAAGCCGAATTTTATATTTTTGATGAAGTTCGCTATGACAATCAGCCACAAGGATCTTTTTTCAAAATAGATTCAATTGAAGCTGCTTGGAACACTGGCAGAGAAGAAGAGGGTGGAAACCTTGGTTACAAAACACCATTTAAAGGTGGCTACTTCCCTGTTCCTCCAGTTGATCACTTCGCAGATTTACGTGATCTAATTTCTTCAACTTTAATTGAAGTTGGATTTGAAGTTGAAAGAGCACATCACGAAGTTGGTACAGCAGGACAAGCGGAAATTAATTACAAGTTCAATACTTTGTTAAATGCTGCAGATCAAGTGATGCTATTTAAATACATTGTAAAAAATGTTGCATTTTTAAATGGACATTCTGCAACATTCATGCCTAAACCAATGTTTGGTGACAATGGTTCAGGTATGCACTGTCATCAATCACTTTGGAAAGATGGAAAACCTTTGTTCTATGACGAAAAAGGTTATGCCGGACTTTCTGATACCGCACGTTGGTATATCGGTGGATTGTTAAAGCATGCACCAAGTTTGTTAGCTTTCACAAATCCAACGGTGAATTCATATCATCGTTTGGTTCCAGGTTTCGAAGCACCAGTGAATTTGGTTTACTCTCAAAGAAACCGATCTGCTGCAATTCGTATTCCAATTACTGGCTCTAATCCAAAAGCAAAACGTATTGAGTTCAGAGTGCCAGATCCTTCATGCAATCCATATCTAGCTTTTGCAGCGATGATGATGGCAGGAATTGATGGTGTGAAAAATAGAATTGAACCACCAACCCCTGTTGATAAAGATTTGTATGAATTACCACCAGATGAAGCTAAATCTGTTCCACAAGTTCCAGGTTCACTACATGAAGTATTGGATGCTTTGGAAAAAGATAAAGATTATCTAACAGCAGGTGGCGTTTTCACTCCAGATTTAATCGATACCTGGATTGATTACAAGAAAAGTAAGGAAGTTGATCCAATTCGTTTAAGACCAACCCCTTACGAATACCAGTTGTATTACGACATCTAAAAGATGTTTTAAATAGACCCCGCATCATGCGGGGTCTATTTTTTTATTTAGACAAATACTATATTTGTTTTTTTCTAAGATAATTCTCAGATAAATCTGAGGTATCTTAATAAATTTTATTTCATACTTAAGTTATGAAAAATAATATATTAAGCAATATAAGAAAAAGTTTTACCAAAAAAGATGCAGTTTATCTGATCGTGATAGGTCTAATGTCAGGTTTAGTTATTGGATCTTTCATAGGTGGCGGACCAAGATCAAGAGGTCATGAAGATTTTGGTTTTAGGGATAAAGTTTTCTTTAAAGAAGGAAAATCTAGAGGACATCATGATGAATTCTTTTGGCAAAATGACATGATGCCAAAAGCAACGCCTTCTCCGAAAACTTCAATTTCTCCGACACCTTCAATAACTCCAAAATCACCGACTACCTAAAGAAATACTCCCTTTGGTGAAATAGGTGTCCAAAATATTTGTCTTACTCCCTCACAAATATTTGGACACCTATTTATATTTGGAACAAAGTAATTAATAATAGGCAATTTTTGTAATACTTACTTGTACTCTTAAAAATAGACAAAGGAGTACTTATGGCAAAAATCAACAGTAATACTGCAAACAAATTAAAGCGTTTTAATTTAATTGCAGGTGTATTTCACTTAATTCAAATGGTTGCTGTGATTGCATTATCGAATAGTTTTTCTATTCCAGTTACAGCTTCTTATTTACAAGGGCCTCCAGGAACAGCATTAGGAGATCCTGTTGTTTTATTTAATACCCCAGTTGGGGTTGCTGTCGCCCTATTTCTAGGACTTTCTGCAATCGCGCACTTTATTGTTGCAAGTGGTGCAGGTTTTCCTAAATATATGAAGGGTTTAGAAAAGAATCAAAATATTTTCCGATGGGTGGAGTATTCAATTTCATCTTCGGTCATGATTATTTTGATTGCGCAAGTAAGTGGAATTTCTGATTTTGTTGCCTTACTTGCAATTTTTGGGGTTAACGTATCCATGATTTTATTTGGATGGGTGCAAGAAAAATATACTCAACCAAAAGATGGCGATTTTTTACCTTTTATATTCGGTTGTATAACAGGAATTTTTCCTTGGATTGCTTTGGTGATATTAGTAATTGGTCCAAAAGCTCCAATGGAAGTTCAAATTCCAGGTTTTGTTTATGGAATTATAGTTTCCCTCTTTTTGTTCTTTAATTCTTTTGCTTTGGTGCAATACCTGCAATACCGCGCTAAAGGAAAATGGAAAAACTATTTAAGAGGTGAAAGAGCTTATATTGTGTTGAGCCTTGTTGCAAAATCTGCACTTGCTTGGCAAATTTTTTCTGGAACTTTAATTCCTCAATAAAGACGAAATAAAAAAGGCCCCTTTTTTAGGGGCCTTTTTTTAAATCTTTTCTTCTCGCATCTTCCACGGCGCACCGTATTCATTTACTTTGTCTAAATATGGTTTTGCACTAAACCATTCTGGTCCCATGACACCTTGAGGTTTCCAAACACCTTCATGTATTAATTCCATTGCCACAACTGGATTAAATGCAGTTTGCCAAACAACTGCTTGATCGCCATATTCTTTCATTGACCATTCATTATCAACAACATGATAAAGATATGAAGCTTTTGGATTTCCTTGTTTGTCTAAACCTTTAACTAACACACCTGCACAAGTTTTACCTTTCATTCTTTCTCCAAGTGTTGCAGGATCTGGTAAAGATGCGGTTAAAAGATCGCGAGGTGAAACTGATACACCTTGTACGTCAACATTTTCTTTCTTATCAAGGCCAAGCTTGTTGATGGTTTTAAGAATTGAAATGAATTCTTTTCCTAAACCGTATTTAAAGTTAACTTTTTTGGCATCAATCTTTTGCGGAATTAACACAACCTCTTCGTGTTCTACGTTCACGCATTCAACTGGTCCGATACCTTCTGGGAAATCAAAAACTTCTGGTTCTGAAAATGGTTTAGTGGTAAACCATCCTTTGCCATCTTCCCAAACCAAGGGCGGATTTAAACATTCTTCGATTGTGGTCCAAATTGAGAACGACGGAGCAAATGAATCTCCATCGATTACCAGATTGGAACCATCAAGCACGGTGATTGAATCAATTTTGCTGAAAAGTTCTTCATCAGCATATTTGGCTAAAACATCACTTAAACCAGGTTCAATACCAATTCCCACCACTGCCCAAATGTTTCTTTCTTGCCAATTCCAATCGCGAGCAAACTGTTCATCACCTAATTTGACTCCAACCTCCTTGTGGGGATATTTCGGGTGAGGTCTGGACAATGACATAGCCATATCCATGTAGTTGGTGTTTTCTATTTC
>CAXBQJ010000070.1:0-6248 GCA_963977775.1 uncultured bacterium | reverse complement strand
AGACCCATACCTTTAGATGCTCTATTGCAAAGTAGAAAGCTTAATTCGAATAAACTTATTAAATATGGATTTAGACAAAGTCATCCTTTATTACGCATTCACCCCGATTAATGATCCCCAAGCAATCATGCTGTGGCAAAAAAATTTATGTCAAACTCTGGATATTCGGGGAAGAATTTTAATATCTCACCAAGGAATAAATGGAACTTTGGGTGGCAAAATGGAAAATTTAAAGAAATACATTAAAGCAACCAGGCAATACCCTGGGTTTAAAAAAATAGATTTCAAATGGTCGCAAGGCACAGGAAATGATTTTCCAAAATTAAAAGTTAAAGTTAAAGATGAACTTGTTCCTTTTGGAAAAATTGATGAAATAAAAGTTAGCGATAAAGGCATTATTGGTGGAGGTACTCATCTAAAACCTGAACAAGTTCATAAACTTGTTGAGGAAAGAAAAGAAGAAGTTGTTTTCTTTGATGGCAGAAATTCATTTGAAGCAAAAGTTGGAAAATTTAAAGGAGCCGTAGTTCCTAAAACTTCAACTACTAGAGATTTTATTAAAGAAATAGACAGTGGCAAGTATGACCACTTAAAAAATAAAGCAGTCATAACTTATTGCACCGGAGGTATTCGTTGCGAAATATTATCAGTCATTATGAAAAATAGAGGATTCAACGAGGTTTACCAAATAAAAGGTGGCATCGTTAGATATGGAGATAAATTTGGGGATGATGGTTTATGGGAAGGATCACTTTACACATTTGATGATCGATTAACAATTGACTTTAGTGATCACACAAAATTAATAGGTACATGTGCCAGATGCGAAGCTAAAACAAAATCATTTCGAAATTGTTTAAATCCTAATTGTCATCAACTTGTTTTACTTTGTGATCCTTGTTATGAAAATCATGTGGGACTTCCTTGCATTCATGATCGGGAAACCAAAGTCAATCGTGAATTAGTGGGCTAAAAAATTAGCCTTTAATTACAAACTGCACCTTTTGAAGACGTTCCAACTAATCTGGAATATTTTCCTAGAACCCCAGTTGTGTAACGAGGTTGAGCTGGTTTCCAATTAGCTTTTCTTTGGTCTAATACTTTTTCATCAACCAACAAATCTAATTTCCTATTATTTAAATCAAGTTTGATTTTGTCACCAGTTTCTACTAAAGAAATTGGTCCACCATCTGTAGCTTCTGGTGCAACATGTCCAATACAAAATCCTGCAGTTGCCCCGCTAAATCTTCCATCGGTAACTAACATGACATCTTTTCCTAAACCTGCACCTTTAATTGCTGCAGTTACTGCCAACATTTCACGCATTCCTGGACCACCTTTTGGTCCTTCGTATCTAATTACGACCACATCGCCTTTAACAATTTTTCCTTGAGTAAGAGCTTCCATGGCAAATTTTTCATCATCATAAACTTTTGCAGTTCCTTCAAAAACTGGAGATTCAACCGATGCTGCTTTTATCACAGCACCTTCTGGCGCAAGTGTTCCTTTAAGAATTACTAGTCCACCGGTTTTATGAATTGGATTATTAACGGCATAAATTATTTTTCCATCTGGATCTGGTGGATTAATTTTTTCCAAATTTTCTGCCATCGTTTTACCTGTCACAGTTAAACAATCACCATGAATCAGACCTGCATCTAATAAAGCTTTCATGACAACAGGAATTCCACCTATTTTGTCTAAATCATTCATCACAAATCGACCAAAAGGTTTAACATCGGCTAAATGAGGAGTTCTATCACCAATTCGATTGAAATCGTCGATTGTTAGATCCACTTTAGCTTCATGTGCAATTGCTAAAAGATGTAAAACTGCATTTGTAGAACCACCAAGTGCCATTAAAACTGTGATCGCATTTTCAAATGCTTTTTTAGTCATTATGTCTCTGGCAGTAATTCCCTGTCTAATTAAATTCACAACTGCTTCACCTGCTGCAAATGCATCAGCATCACGTCTGGCATCAACTGCAGGAGCACTCGCACTTCCTGGCAGAGCCATGCCTAAAGCTTCTGCTGCAGAACTCATGGTGTTTGCCGTAAACATGCCACCACAAGCACCTTCGCCAGGACAAGCTGCGCGTTCAATATCTCCTAATTCTTTTTCAGTAATTTTTCCTAAAGCACAAGCACCAACACCTTCGAAAACATCTTGAATTGTTAAATCTTTTCCGTTTAAATTTCCTGGCATAATTGAGCCGTTATAAATAAAAACATTTGCCAAATCTAATCTGGCTGCTGCCATTAACATTCCTGGAAGTGATTTGTCACAACCAGCCAATGTCACACTTCCATCTAATCTTTCAGCATGCATAACGCATTCAACAGAATCTGTAATTATTTCGCGACTAACTAAAGATGCTCGCATTCCTTCATGTCCCATTGAAATTCCATCTGAAACAGAAATTGTGGCAAATTCCATGGGAAATCCACCGGCTGCAAAAACTCCAGCTTTTGCTTTCTCTGCTAAACGTCTTAATGACATATTGCAAGGAGTTATTTCATTCCATGAAGATGCAATTCCGATTTGTGGTTTCTTAAAATCTTCGTCTTTCATGCCGATGGCACGCAACATTGCTCGAGCAGGAGCTCGCTCCATACCTTCTGTTACATCTTTACTTCTAGGTTTTAAATCACCTTTTTTAGTTGCCATATAAACACTGTATCTAAATAGATTCTTTTAAGGATTAACTACCTAAAGTTTTCAAGACTAGTTCTCTTACTTTTGCAGCATCAGCACTTCCACCTGTGCTTTTCATCACGGCACCAACTATTACTCCAACGACTTGAACTTTTCCTTCTTTGATTTTTGCAGCAACATCAGGATTTGCTTTGATAGCTGCTTCGATAGCTGGTAACAAAGCAGAATCATCTGAAACTACAGATAGATTTCTTTTCTCAATAACTTGATCAGGATTTCCTTCACCTGCTAATACAGCATCAATTACTTGCCTTGCTAATTTGTCAGTTAATTTCCCATCGTTTACCAATTGATCAATTCTTGCTACATCTTTGGCACTAATTTTCAATGCACTTAATTCAACTTCTAATTCACTTGCTTTTCTTGCAAGTTCACCTGCCCACCATTTTCTTGCACCAGCAGGACTTGCACCTTGTGAAATAGTTTCAGAAATTAATTCAAGAGCACCTAGCGTTGTCACGTCTCGCATTTCTAAGTCAGTAAAGCCCCACTCTTTTGCAAGTCGTGATCTTTTAATTGAAGGTAGTTCAGGAAGTTCACTTTTTAATTTTTCAATCCATTTTTTATCTGGAGCTATAGGAACAAGATCTGGTTCAGGAAAGTATCTATATTCTTCAGCAACTTCTTTACTCCTACCACTTCTAGTTGTTCCAGTATCTTCTTGAAAATGTCTAGTTTCTTGTTTGATTTTATTTCCTTTATCAAGCTCTACTGCTTGTCTTTCAATTTCACTTCTGATTGCTCTTTCCACACTTCTTAATGAGTTAACATTTTTAGTTTCAGTTCTGGTACCCCAAGTTTTTGAACCTTTTGGAGTCAATGAAAGATTCACGTCGCATCGAAGAGAGCCTTCTTCCATGCGCACATCAGAAACTTGTAAACCTCTTAACAAATCTCTTAATTCTGTAACATAAGCTTTTGCCACTAATGGTGCAAATTCACCTGTACCCGTTACTGGTTTAGTCACAATTTCTACTAATGGAATTCCTGCTCTGTTGTAATCAACTAACGAATAATCAGCACCATGAATTCGACCTGTTGCACCACCAGCATGTGTTAGTTTTCCAGTGTCTTCTTCTAAATGCACTCTTTCAATTTCTACACGAAAAGTTTTTGCGCCACCATCTGTGTCAATAACTACATCAAGATAACCATTTGAACAAAGCGGTTCGTCATATTGTGAAGTTTGGAAATCTTTTGGCATATCAGGATAAAAATAGTTTTTTCTAGCAAATCTTGAGTATTGGGCAATTGAACAATTCAGTGCTAAGCCAATTCGAATTGTTGACTCAATACCAATTTCATTTGCTACTGGCAAAGATCCAGGAAGTCCAAGACATGTTGGACAAGTTTGGGTGTTTGGTTTTGCCCCAAATTCAGTTGAGCATGAACAAAACATTTTAGATTTTGTTGATAATTCAACGTGGGTTTCTAAACCAATAACTGGATCATATTTATTTATTGCTTGGGCAAAATTACTCAATTTATGCCCCCATCAAATCTGGAATTGAGTCAATTAATAAACCACTCCATTGTTCTTTTAATTTTGCTTCTAGGGTTGCAGCAACTTTATACATTCGATCATCATGCATAAATGGAGCAATTATTTGTAAACCAACTGGCATTTTGTCTTCATCTGCTAGGCCAATTGGCAAACTAATCGCAGGAATACCAGCTAACGATGGTGGCAATGTTGCTAAATCTGCTAAATACATTGATAAAGGATCATTAACTCTTTCACCCAAACCCCAAGCTGTGGTGGGAGATGTTGGTGAAATTAAAACATCTACTTCTTTAAAAGCATTTTTTAAATCTTGTGCAATAAGTGCTCTAACTTTTTGAGCTTGGGCATAGTAAGCATCGTAATAACCAGAACTCAAAGCATAAGTACCAATCATGATCCTTCTTTTAACTTCTTTACCAAAACCTTTAGCCCTAGTTTTATTCATCACATCTTCAGCGCTCATCAATCCATCATCGATTCTTAATCCGTAACGCATGCCATCAAATCTTGCTAAATTACTAGAAGCTTCGCTAGGGGCAATTAAATAATAAGTAGCAAGTGCATAAATTGAATGTGGTATTGAAATTTCTTTAACTTGAGCACCTAAATTTTTTAAAGTTTCAATTGATTCATTAAATCTATTGATTACGCCAGTTTGCCAACCTTTTCCGCCAAGTTCTTTTATAAATCCAATTTTCATACCTTTAATATCTAAAGTTTTAGCCGCTTTTACTACTTCTGGAACTTTTTCATTAATACTTGTGGAATCAAGTGGATCATGTCCTGCCATAACTTCATGTAAAAGTGCACAATCTAAAACACTTCGGGCAAATGGTCCTGCCTGATCAAGTGAGGATGCAAATGCCACTAAACCGTAACGAGATACTCCACCATAACTTGGCTTAGCGCCAACAATTCCAGTTACAGATGCAGGTTGCCTAATTGATCCACCTGTATCTGTGCCAATTGAAAGCGGAGAAAAATATGCCGCTACTGCTGCTGAAGATCCTCCAGAAGATCCTCCAGGAATTTTTTTTAAATCCCATGGATTTTTCGTTGCAAAATAAGCACTGTTTTCAGTTGATGAACCCATAGCAAATTCATCCATGTTTGTTTTACCCAAAATAATGATTCCTGCATTTTTTAACTTTGTCACAACTGTTGAGTCATAAGGAGGAATCCAGCCTTCTAATATTTTTGAACCACAAGTAGTAGGAATTCCTTTTTGAGTTAAAACATCTTTTAATGCAAGAGGAATTCCTGCTAAGGCAGATAATTCTTGATTGTCTTTTCTTTTTTTATCAACTACTTTTGCTTGAGCTATTGCTCCTTCTTTGTCTAAATACAAAAAGGATTTCACTTTATTATCAAGTTTTTCTATTCTTTCAAAATGAGATTTGGTAACTTCTTCAGCACTTACTTCTTTTTTTTGTAATTTTTCACTTAATTCAACTGCACTTAGTTTAGTTAATTCAGTCATTATTCTTCATCCAAAATTCTTGGTACTCTAAATCTTTCATCTTCACTTGCTGGTGCTGTTTTTAAAATATCTTCTCGATTTAAAGATGGCTTTTTTTCATCAGGTCTAGTGATGTTGACAGATCCTGTGGCATGAGACATTGGTGCAACATCTTTTGTATTTACTTCTCCAACTTTGGCAACTGATTCAAGAATTATTTCAAGTTGTTTTGCATATTCATCTAATTCAGATTCTGCTAAGTCCAAACGGGCTAATTTTGCTAAGTTAGCAACTTCTTCTCTTGAGATTCTAGACACAATTCTTATCTTATTATTTAGTCTTTAACTACAAGTTTTAGTGCTTCAGCAAAGCCTTTTTTAATAAGAACTTCAAAATTTTCTGCATCTAATCTTGGAATTCCTAGTGAAACTGCCTTAGAGAATTTGCTTCCATCTGAACGCCCAAAGACAAGCATTGATGTATTTTTACTCACAGAACCAGAAACTTTACCTCCCAATTCCAAAACAGCATTATTTGCAGAATCTCTTGAATAATTAGGTATCGAAC
>CAXBQJ010000069.1:0-6284 GCA_963977775.1 uncultured bacterium | reverse complement strand
TTCTATACAATTCATGAGCAAATTCTACTCTTAAGAATCAGATATTGGAAGAGAGAAGAAAATTTCACTTCTTGTATATAGTGTTTACAACATAAATATCGAGCCACTTTTAGTCCTTTAAAACTGAGGTCTTAGGGTAAATTCCCGAAAGCGGCTCGAATTATTTAATTATTTTTTATGAATATCTTTTCTTCATAAAATCTAGCGCTTTAACAGCTAAATCATGAGAATCATCCCAAAGATTGCGCCAAATTCTTAAAGCATTTGATAACGCTGGATCAACAACTACTGAAGAAAAAGATTCAAAAGTAATTGGTCCTGAATAATTGATTTGTTTCAATGCACCAAAGAATGAATCAAAATCAACGTTGCCAGTTCCTAAATATCCACGATGACTTTCTCCAATATGGATATATCCGATTTTGTCTTTTGCTGCTAATACGCCACTAACCATGCCATCTTCTTCAATGTTCATGTGATAGGTATCAAGATGTAGATAAACATTTGGTTTGTCCACTTCTTGTAAATATTGCAATCCTTCAACAGCGGTGTTCATAAGATTGCTTTCATATCTATTAACGATTTCGATATTTATATTGACACCTTTGCCAGCTGCGTAATCAGCCATTCTTTTCATTACAGCAACTGAATTTGCTCTGCCTTCTTTTGTGGCAGGTTGATCATATGGTTGCAAACTTGAAGCCATTGGACCATCTAGTTCAATTCCACCGATTGCTGCAACTTTGTCAATTGCACTTCTAAAAAGATCTTCTCCAGCTTTAACAATTGATTTATCTGTGCTTGAAATATCTGTTTTAGCATTCAAAACAAAACAGCCTGATGCACCTAAATTAAATTCTTGCAATAAATCTTTTGTCATTGCTACATCAATTTTTTCTGGTTCTGCAACCAAAATTTCGATGAAGTCATATCCAGCTTTACTTGCGCTACTTGCAGCAAAACGTGCATTCTTTGGTGACCAATCTCCAGCCCAAACTAAAGAATGTCCTCCAAATTGTAAAGGTTTTTTTTGTGACATATCTTCCTTTTTCTTATTAGAGATTTATCAATAGATTTCTTTTGAAAATCTCTAAGGTTTATTAATTAGATAATTTAGTGTTTGTTTAAAAATTAATCAAGAAAATAAAGGAAATTTATTTGTATACAATTTTTCTGTATACAAAAAATGTATACAGTTCAAATGTATATGAAAAATTTATTTGTATACATGTTTTTTTTATTTTGTATACAAGATAAAATTATTTATATAAATCAATTTAAGAAAGGTAAGTAAAACTAGCAATGAGTGTTGTTTCCTTAAAAGAAATTTTAGAACCAGCGTTTAATCAACGTTATGGTGTTCCTGCTATTAATATTTTTAATGATTTAACTTTAGAAGGCGTATTAGCTGGCGCTGTTGAAGCTAAATCTCCAGTGATAATTCAAACATCAGTTAAAACTGTAAAAAGTATTGGTGTAAAAGTTTTAGCAAGTATGTGGCGTTCAATGACAGAAGGAATTGAAGTTCCAGTAACACTTCATTTAGATCACTGTCCAAAAAGAGATGTGATTACAACTTGTTTAGAAAATGGTTGGAATTCTGTTTTGTTTGATGCATCAGAATTACCAGTTGAAGAAAATCAAAGACAAACAATTGAAGTTGTTAAACAAGCAAGATTATTTGGCGCATCAGTTGAAGGAGAAATTGAAGCAATCACTGGTGTTGAAGATGGACATGGATCTGATGATTTAGCTAACAGAGAAAGTTTAGAAACATGTTTAAACTTCATTGAAGAAACTGGTGTTGATGTTTTTGCACCTTCAATTGGTAATGCACACGGAACTTATAAAACAACTCCAGTAATTGATTTTGAAAGAGTTTCTGACATAGTTGCAAAAAAACAAATTCCAATTGCACTTCATGGTGGAAGCGGTCTTACTTCAGAACAATTTGCAGAGTTAATTTCTAGAGGTTGTGCAAAAGTAAATATTTCTACTGCATTGAAAGAAATTTTCATGAAATCTTCTTTAGATTTCTTACTTGAAACTCAGAAAAAAAATAAATGGGATCCACCGTCCTTATTTGCTTCAACCAAAACAAAAGTAGTTGACATGGTTGTTGATTTGACTAAACAATTTGGAAGTTACGGAAAGGTTAAATAAATGCCAGCTCTTATTTTTGATTGCGACGGAGTTTTAGCTGATACTGAAAAAGATGGACACCTTCCAGCTTTTAACACCACATTTGAATATTTCAATTTGCCATTGAAATGGAGTGTTGAAGATTATGCAGAGAAACTAAAAATTGGGGGAGGAAAAGAAAGATTAAAAAGTATTTTGACTCCCGATTTTATCTCTAAAGCAAATTTACCTTCAGATGTTGAAGCTCAAAGCAACGAAGTTGCTAAATGGCATAAATACAAAACTGATATTTACACAATTTTGGTTGAACAAGGTGTAATGCCAGCAAGACCAGGGATTGCTCGAATTGTTAAAGAAGCTCATCTTGCTGGTTGGACACTTGCTGTTGCTTCAACATCTCATGAAAAATCTGTTAGAGCTGTTTTAAATCATGCTGTTGGAAAAGAACTAGCAGCAAATTTTACAGTTTTTGCAGGAGATGTAGTAGCAAAGAAAAAACCAGCTCCAGATATTTATCTTTTAGCAATTGAAAAACTTAATCTAAATCCTGATGATGTTGTAGTTGTTGAAGACAGCAGCAATGGTTTAAGAGCTTCACTTGCTGCTGGATTAAGAACAGTTGTAACTATAAGTAGCTATACGGCTAATGAAGATTTCCAAGGTGCATCCCTAGTAGTTAGTTCATTGGGAGACATCCATGGAGAAAGAGCAAAAGTAATTAATAATCCTTCCAATCTTGAGATTTATGGTGAAGTTACTTTGTCTAATTTGCAGCAAATATTAAAACAACCAAGTCTTGTTTAAAGAACAACCAAAGAGGAGAAAAATAATATGACCCGTTTAGTAAATGATCCAGTCAATTTTCCTGTTGAGTTAGTTGATGGATTTGTTAAAGCAAACTCAAAATATGTAAAAAAAGTTTATGGTGGAGTAGTTCGTGCCACTAAAAGTAAAGCAGGAAAAGTTTCCATCATTACAGGTGGAGGAACTGGGCATTACCCAGGATTTATGGGCTGGGTTGGACCTGGATTAGTTGACGGTGCTGTAACTGGAAAAGTTTTTGCATCCCCATCAGCATCGCAAGCAAGAAGTGTTGCAAAAGCTGCTGATCACGGTGGAGGAATTTTAATTGCGTTTTTAAATTATGCCGGAGATGTTTTGCATTTTGGAACAGCAGCAGAATTATTGAAAGCAGAAGGTTTCAATGTAAGAAGTGCTGTAGTTACAGATGATGTGGCAAGTGCTTCTTCAAGTGAAATAAAAAAACGTCGCGGAATTGCTGGAGGTTTAGCAGTATTAAAAGTTGCTTCAGCAGCCGCTGAAGCAGGTTTATCTTTAGATGAGGTTTATCGAATTCTCACTAAAACTAATGATCGCACTAGAACTTTTGGTGTGGCTTTTTCTGGTTGCACATTACCTGGATCAAAAAATCCTTTATTTGAAGTTCCAGAAGGAAAAATTGCTGTTGGTTTGGGTGTGCATGGTGAACCTGGAATTTATGAAACAGAACTTGGCAGTGCTGATGATGTCGCCAAATTACTTGTTGACAAATTACTTGAAGAAGCACCAGCAAACGGTGGAAAGAAAGTAGTTGCACTACTAAATGGTTTAGGTTCAGCAAAATATGAAGAGCTTTATGTAACTTATGATTCTGTTGCAAACAGATTAAAAGCAGCAGGCATTGAAGTTATTGATAGTGAAGTTGGAGAATTTATGACTTCACTTGACATGGGTGGTTTATCTTTAACTCTTCTTTGGGTTGATGACGAAATAGAAAAATTCTGGATGGAACCTTGTGATTCTCCAGCATTTCGTCGTGCAAGATTAATGGATCCACCACTTGATGCAAATGTAGTTTTCAATACTGAACCAGAACCATTAACTGTCCATAAAAAAGGAAGTGAAGGTTCACAAAAAGCAGCAGCTTATATTGCAACTGCTTTAAATAAAGTTAAAGATGTTATTGCAGAAAATGAACAAATGTTGGGTGATCTTGACGCAGTTGCAGGTGATGGTGATCATGGCGCAGGAATGACTCGTGGTTCAAAAGCTGCGGCAGAAGCTGCATTAGCACTTGTAAAAGATGGTGCAGGTGCACAAACAACTTTGGCAGGTGCAGGAGCTCGTTGGGCTGAACAAGCAGGTGGAGCATCTGGTGCACTTTGGGGTGCAGCATTAACTGCAGCTGGCAATGCTTTGGGTGATGACAAAGATGTTGATTTAAATGCTCAAGCAAAAGCAATAAGAGCATTTGTTAATTCAATTATTGGATTAGGTGGAGCAAGTGTTAAAGATAAAACCATGCTTGATGCGCAAGCACCATTTGCAGAAGTTTTTGAAAAATGCGTTGCGCAAGGTTTATCAACTGCAGAATCTTGGTTTAAATCTGCTGCCGCAAGTGAAAGTGCAGCAAAAGCCACAAAAGATTTAATGCCAAAAATGGGTAGAGCAAGAGTGTTAGGAGAAAAATCATTAGGTTCACCAGATCCTGGTGCAATTTCCTTCTCTTTAATTGTTTCTGCCATCGCAAGAATGTTCAAAGCCTAAATTTACGAATGAAGAAAGAGGCCGTTAATAAATTGAAAAAGCAACTGGTGAATAATTTAAATAGTGAAATAAAAGTGAGGGTTTATGCCTAATACTAAAAACCTAACACTTGATGCACCATGGGTAGAAATACAAGCAACCCAAAAAGATTGGGATGAAGCAGATCCCAAATTATTAAAAAATATGTTGGTGCAACTTCATTTGATTCGTGCATTTGAAGAAACCGCTCTTGAATTATCCAGTCAAAAATTAGTTAACGGACCACTTCATTCCAGTATTGGTCAAGAAGGTGGAGCTGTCGGCTCAATAATTAATTTGAAAGCACAAGATCAAATTAATGGTTCTCATCGAGGACATCACCAATTTTTAGCTAAAGCTTTAGGTTTTGTTGCTCCTGAAGGTTTAGATCCAAAAGAAGAATTTTCTCCAGAAGTAAAAACACTTTTAAGAAGAAGTCTTTCTGAAATTTGTGGACTTGCCGATGGTTTTTGTGGCGGTCGCGGTGGTTCTATGCATTTGCAATGGAAAGAAGCAGGTGCTTTAGGAACAAATGCCATAGTTGGTGGTGCTGTGCCATTTGCAACTGGTTTTGCCTGGTCACATAAACATGCAAAAACTGATGCAGTTTCAGTAACTTATTTTGGTGATGGTGCAATAAATATTGGTTCGGTATTGGAATCTTTTAATTTAGCTGCTGCATGGAAATTACCAATTTGTTTCTTCATTGAAAATAATCAATATGCAGTATCAACAACTGCCGATGAAGCAACAGGTGAACCACGTTTATCTGCTCGCGGTCCTGGTTTCAAAATTCCAAGTTGGCAAGTAGATGGAATGGATCCATTAGCTGTTTATTTAGCAACAAAACAAGCTGTTGAACATATGCGTAAAGGCAATGGTCCAACCATGATTGAAGCAAATGTTTATCGTTACTTCCATCAAAACGGTCCATTTCCTGGAAGTGCATTTGGTTATCGCGACAAAGCAGAAGAAGCAAAGTGGCGTGAACGCGATCCAATTCAAAAATTAGAATCTGAATTAACTAGAAGAAAACTAGTTTCAAAAGATGATTTAGTTAACTTAAGAAAGAAATCACAAAAAGTAATGAGTGATGTTTCTTCTGAATTATTAGAACCAGATCCAAAAGCTGCTGGAACACAAAAGTTCAAAGCCTCTCTTTGGCCAGATCCTTCTTTAATTAATGAAGGCATTAGAGGAGATCTTTCAGAATTTGATGGCATCAAATATAAAGAAGAACAAGATTTTGTTGGTAAAACTGTAAGCAAAAAATTTGTCAATGTTGTGGCAGATGTAATGCTTCGCAGAATGGAAACAGATAATTCCATTGTGGTTATGGGTGAAGATATTCACAAATTAAATGGTGGACCAAGAGGTGCAACTAAAGGATTAAAGGAAGCATTTCCTGATCGAGTATTAGGAACACCAATTAGTGAAGCAGCTTTCACAGGTTTAGCAGGTGGTATGGCATTAGATGGAAGATATAAACCAGTTGCTGAATTAATGTATGCAGATTTTATTTGGGTTGCTGCAGATCAAATCTTTAATCAAATTGGAAAAGCTCGTCACATGTTTGG
>CAXBQJ010000068.1:0-6312 GCA_963977775.1 uncultured bacterium | reverse complement strand
TAAAACAGAAATAAAAATAAGTGATAGTAATTTCTTCATTATTTTTATTTTACTTCTTTTATGCTCTTGCAAGAGCAACGGTCATTGCTTCGAGTACAAGTAATGGTGCTGCTTCACTTGGCAACATTCTTCTTGTTGTCTCAATTGTGTCCATTCTCTTAATTGTGGAATTAATACTGGTGGAATTGGCAATTTTTTGAATTGAAGACTTCATTTCTGTGTGAAAAAGTTCTATTTCAGCACCAGTTTGCATAACCAAAACATCTCGATAAAAAGCAGATAATTCTTGCAAAGTTAGATCTAATCGATCACGGGTTATTCGTTTATAACGCTTTTTTTGTCCCTCTTCTAATTCTTTTTTTGCACTGGAAGCTAATCTTTCGACTTTTTTCTTTGTTACCCCTTCAGCTCCTTCGCCGAAAGCTTTCATTAAAGAATCGAGTTCTTTTTCTTCTAAAACTTCAGTTTCTTGATCTGCATCTTCTGTTGCAGCCTCAACTATTTTTTCAGCTGCCTCAAAACAAGATGGTAAATCTTTCAATTCAAAAGGAACTTGCAGAACTTGAGTTCTTCTTTCTCTTACTTTTTCATCTGTTGCTAAAAGTTTTGCTCTACCTACATGACCTAAAGATGCATGCGCTGCAAAATATGCAGTTGCTTTATCAATTTTGTCTCTTTTTATTAATAATTGCGCTATTTCTTCTGCAGGTGGTGTTCTTAAACTAACTATTCGACATCTTGATTTGATTGTTATTAAAACATCTTTGCTTGATGGTGCACATAAAATCCACATCGTAAATCTTGCAGGTTCTTCAATTGCTTTTAGGAGTGCATTTCCTGCTTCACTAGTTAAGCGATCAGCATCTTCCAAAATAATTATGTTCCACTGACCCAAACTTGGCATCATGCTTGCTTCCCTAACTAAATCTCTTGTGTCATCAACTCCGTAACTATTTCCAAGTGGAGTAATTACATGCACATCAGGATGAGTTGATTTTTTTATAGAAATACAAGAAACACATTTTCCACAACCATTTTCTTCGCATTGCAAACTTGCAGCAAATAATCTTGCAGCAGTAGATCTGCCACTTCCTGGTGGTCCTGTGATTAACCAGCTTTGAGAATAACCTGGCAAAACTTTTTTATTTATAGATTCTTTTGCATCAAGGGAAGCTTGTTTTAAAGCTTTGACACTAAATTCTTGTCCAATAAGCTCATCCCACATTATTTTTTTCTTTTCACCTTAAAAGCATTTAATACTATTTCTGCTATTTCTTCAACTGGTTTTGCAGCATCAATCACAATGTATCGTTCAGGATTTTTTGCTGCTAAATCTCTGAATGCTTGATTAACTTTTTTGTGAAATTCTTCTGATTCAGCATCCAGGCGATCTTTGCTTTTTAATCTTGATTGGCCAGTTGTGGCATCAACGTCTAGAACTACTGTCAAATCAGGCACAACATTTTGTACAGCCCATCGAGAAATATCTTCAATTGTGTTTGCGCCTAAACCTCTTGCAACTCCTTGATAAGCAATTGAAGAATCAATATGTCGATCAGCAATTACCACATAACCTTTTTCTAAAGCTGGTTTTATTACTTGACTCATATTTATTGCTCGATCTGCGGCAAATAAAAGTGCTTCCATTCGAGGTGTTACTTCATATTCATTTTGATCAAGTAATATTTCTCTAATTTTTAAACCTAATTCTGTTCCACCAGGTTCTCGGCTTAAAACAACTGTTTCATTTAAGTTTTTTAAACTTTGCTCAAGTTTTTTAACTTGAGTTGATTTACCTGCTCCGTCTCCACCTTCAAAAACTATAAAAAAACCAGGATGATTAGACACTGACTTCGTCATTTGTTTTTTCTACTTCTTTAGTTGAATCTTTTTTCTTACTACTTTTTTTACTGGTAGTTTTTTTAGTGGATTTTCTTTTCTTTTTCTCAACAGGTCCACGTGCTCTTCGATCTGATAGTAATTCAGAAGCTCTTTCAATTGACATGGTTGGAATATCATCACCAACTCTTAATGATGCATTAGTTTCTCCATCTGTCACATAAGGTCCAAATCTTCCTTCTTTAATTACCATCATTAATTGAGTAGAAGGATCAAGTCCAACTTCTCTTAAAGGTGGTTTAACAACAGCACCTCTTCTGGTTTTTGGTAAAGCATATTTTGCTAATGCTTCTTCCATAGTTATGGTGAAAATTTGATCTTCAGTATCTAAACTTCTGGAATCTTTTCCTTTAGTCATATAAGGACCGTATCTGCCATTTTGTGCAGTTATTTCTAAATTATCTGCAGGGTCAGTTCCAATAATTCTTGGTAAAGCAAAAAGTTTCAATGCATCATCTAATGACACAGAAGTTGGTTCCATTGATTTTAAAAGAGAAGCTGTTCTTGGTTTTTCTTTTGAATCTTCAGGTAAAACTTCAGTGAAATATGGACCATATCGTCCTGTTTTAACCATGATGGTTAAACCAGTTTCTGGATGAACTCCTAATTCTCGATCAGTTGAAGGAGCAGTCAATATTTGTAAAGCTCTTTCAGGAGTTAATTCATCTGGAGCAACATCTGGTGGAATAGATGCTCTTTCTTCGCCTCTTTCTAAATAAGGACCATATTTTCCAACTCTGACACTTATTCCTGAATCTCCCACTTCAAAAGTGGAATTTCCTCTGGCATCTATATCTGGTAATTGCTCTAATAAAGTTACAAGTCCTTTCGCAGATAAATCTTCAGGACCAAAATAAAAATCTTTTAAAGCTTTTGATCTTGGTAATTGTCCTGCTGCAACTAAATCTAATTCTTCTTCCATGCGCGCTGTAAAAGCATAATCAACAAGATTTGTAAAGAATTCTTCTAATAATCTAATTACTGCAAATGCAGTCCATGAAGGAACAAGTGCTCTTCCTTTTCTTAAAATATATCCACGATCAACAATTGTTCCTAAAATACTTGCATAAGTTGATGGTCGACCAATTCCTCTTGCTTCTAACTCTTTAACTAAAGAAGCTTCAGTAAATCTGGCAGGTGGAGTGGTTTGATGACCTGAAGGTGTGATTGATTTTGCAGTTATTACATCTGATTTTTTTAAACTTGGTAATCTTTTTTCTTCTGCTTCATCACTTTCATCCGATTCACCACTTTCATAAGCAGCTTTGTAACCTAAAAATTCTATAACAGTTCCTGAAGCAGAAAATTCAATAATTTTTCCTTGACTTGTTTTTCCAGAAATTTTTACTGTGCTTGTAGTTCCTTTAGCATCAACCATTTGGGAAGCTACAGTTCTTCTCCAAATCATTTCATAAAGAGTAAAGTCATCACTTTTTAATTCACTTGCTAATTCAGCAGGAGTTTTAAAAACATCTCCTGCTGGTCTTACTGCTTCGTGTGCTTCTTGAGCATTTTTAACTTTTCTTTCATATCTTCTTGGTTCACTTGAAACATGATCTGCGCCGAATAATTCTCTTGCTTGAGTTCTTGCCGCATTTAATGCACTTTCTGACAAAGTTGTGGAATCTGTTCGCATGTAGGTAATAAATCCACGTTCATATAAACCTTGAGCAGTTCTCATAGTTCTTTTTGCTGACCAACCAAATTTGTTACTTGCTTCTCTTTGCAAAGTAGAGGTCATAAATGGTGCTTCTGGTTTTCTTGAATAAGGTCTAGAACTTACATCTGTTACTTCAAATTTTGCTTGTTTTAAACCATCTACTATTTCTGCTACATCTTTTTCTGTTAAAAGAATTACCTCTGATTTAGTTAAATTTCCTTTATCATCAAAGTCTCCACCTTGAGCAATTCTTTTGCCATCAACAGAAAAAAGTTTTGCTTCAAAACTTCCTGGATCAAAAACTGCATCAATATCCCAATAATCAGCAGCTTTGAATGCAATTCGTTCTCTTTCTTTTTCAACTACAAGTCTTACCGCAACAGATTGAACTCTTCCTGCAGATAATCCTCTGCCAACTTTTTTCCATAAAATTGGAGAAACTTGGTAACCATAAAGTCGATCAATTAATCTTCTTGACTCTTGCGCATCAACTAAATTTTGATCAATATCTCTAGTGTTATTAACTGCATTTTGAATTGCTTCTTTAGTAATTTCATTAAAGACCATTCTTTTGACAGGAACTTTTGGTCTTAAAACTTCTAGTAAGTGCCAAGCAATTGCTTCGCCTTCTCTATCTTCATCTGTAGCAAGAATTAATTCATCTGCTTCTTTTAATTCTTTTTTTAAATCATTTACTCTTGATTGTTTTGCAGAATCAACAACATAAAGAGGTTCGAAATCATTTTCTATATCAATTCCAAGGGATGCCCATTTATTTTTCTTAAATTCTTTAGGAACTTCTGCAGCTCTTTGAGGAAGATCTCGAATGTGGCCAACACTTGCTTGAACTACAAAGCCTTCACCCAAGTATTTTTCAATAGTTTTTGCTTTCGCAGGGGATTCAACTATTACTAGTTTCTTTACTTGGGTTTCAGCCATCTTCTCGCTTAATTTTTATGCTGCTACCGCAACACTTTTACGTTTTGACCACCAAACAGCTGCCACAATAATTAATGTTGCACCAATTGCCAAAACAATTCGAAATGTTGAGTTTGCAGAAGCTCCAACTGAAAGTTGCACAACTGCAGGAGCTGCTAATAAAGCAACTAAGTTCATTACTTTTAGTAATGGATTTAGCGCTGGACCTGCGGTGTCTTTGAATGGATCTCCCACAGTGTCACCAATAACTGTTGCAGCGTGAGCTTCAGATCCTTTACCACCATGGTGTCCATCTTCCACAAATTTCTTTGCGTTATCCCAAGCACCACCTGCGTTTGCTAGAAACACTGCCATCAAAGTTCCTGCACCAATTGCACCAGCTAAAAATGCACCAAGTGCTCCAACTCCTAAACCAAATCCAACTGCAATTGGTGACATCACAGCTAATAATCCTGGAGTTGCTAATTCACGTAATGAATCTTTAGTACAAATATCAACTACGCGATAATATTCAGGTTTTGTTTGACCAGTCATGATTCCTGGATTTTCACGGAATTGTCTTCTAACTTCAAACACAACTGCACCTGCTGCTCTTCCTACCGCATTAATTGCAAGGCCAGAGAATAAGAACACAACTGCTGCACCAATTACTAAACCAACAAGATTTCTTGGATTAGAAATATCTAATACACCTGCATATTCACCAATATTTGTGGCAGCAATTCCAGCTTGTGTTGCAGCTTCAGTAATTGCATCGCGATATGAACCAAACAATGCAGTTGCAGCTAATACTGCAGTTGCAATTGCAATACCTTTAGTAATTGCTTTTGTGGTATTTCCAACAGCATCAAGAGAAGTAAGAATTACTGCACCATTGCCATGAACATCTCCACTCATTTCAGCAATACCTTGTGCATTGTCTGAAACTGGGCCGAATGTATCCATTGCCACGATTACTCCAACTGTGGTTAATAAACCAGTTCCAGCTAAAGCAATTGCAAAAAGTGAAAGAGTAATTGAACCTGCACCTAAAGAATAAGCACCAAATACTGCGGCACCAATTAAAAGAGCTGAATAAACTGCAGATTCCAAACCAACAGAAATTCCTGACAAAATAACTGTGGCAGGACCTGTTAATGCAGTTGCCGCAACAGTGTCAACTGGTTTTCTATTTGTTTCAGTGAAATAACCAGTAAGTAATTGAATTAAAGCTGCTAACACAATTCCTATAACAACAGCACCAATTGCCATTGTTTGTGGATTAAATGCTGCCATTTGACTTGCATCTAAACCAAGTTTTGCTGCAACTAAATCAGCATCTGATAATTCTGCTAAAGATGAAGGAAGGAATTGATAAGAAGCAATTGCCACCAAAATTGCAGAAGCAATAGCTGAAATAAAAAATCCTCTATTAATAGCAGACATTGCAGACTTATCACCACTTCTTGGTGCAACAGCAAAAATTCCTATTACTGCAGTTACTACACCAATTGCAGGAATAATTAATGGGAAAGCCAACCCTAAAGATCCAAGTGCAGCTTTTCCTAAAATAAGTGCTGCAACAAGTGTTACTGCATATGATTCAAATAAATCTGCAGCCATACCAGCACAATCACCAACGTTGTCACCAACGTTGTCGGCGATGGTCGCCGCATTTCTTGGATCATCTTCAGGAATATTTTTTTCAACTTTTCCAACTAAGTCTGCGCCAACATCAGCAGCTTTTGTAAATATTCCGCCACCTACACGCATAAACATCGCAAGCATCGCTGCGCCAAATCCAAAACCTTCTAAAACTTTAGGAGCATCAGCTT
>CAXBQJ010000067.1:0-6378 GCA_963977775.1 uncultured bacterium | reverse complement strand
TGCAGCAATTGCTCCGGGACCAGCAAGAAGAGGAGTGCCTAGGGGAACCAGTGCAATACTTACTTCACTTTTATTTTTAGTTGGATCACTATCTTTTCCAGTTAATAATTCAAGGGACACTAATAAAAGTAGTAAACCACCTGATGCTTGAAGAGAGGGAAGTGAAATATCAAGATAGCCAAGAATTTGATTACCAAAAAGAGCAAAAGTCAAAATAACTGAAAAGGAAACAAGCACTGCTTGAAGGGCTAATTGTATTTTTCTTTTTTTAGTTTCTTTCCTAGTTAATCCAACAAAAATTGGTAAACAAGCTAAAGGATCAATAATGACAAAAAAAGTTACTATTACCGAAGCAAAAAGTGCTAAATTTTCTGAGTTCATTAATGCTCTTTTCTTATAATTTATTGGGGTGAGTAACGGGACTCGAACCCGCGACGTCCTGGACCACAACCAGGTGCTCTACCAGCTGAGCTATACCCACCAAGTCTTTCTTTTAGTTCAAACCTAATTCTATCTTTATTTAAAAATATAAATTTACTCGTGTTCAACAATAAATCTGTTTGCGAGTTCTTTTGC
Source organism: uncultured bacterium (assembly GCA_963977775.1). Lineage (GTDB taxonomy): Bacteria > Actinomycetota > Actinomycetes > S36-B12 > UBA5976 > ATZT02. Next base: position 5,802 of record CAXBQJ010000067.1, on the reverse strand, counting down.
AATATCTGAACCAGGTCCAGGTTGTGCAACCATAATTGCTTCGCGATAGTAACGAAGTTCGGCAATACTTTCTCTAATATCTGCTAAGGCTCTGTGATTTCCTGATTTTTCTGGTGCTGAAAAATAAACTTTTGGATACCATCTTCTTGCTAATTCTTTAATTGAGGAAACATCGATAACTCGATAATGAAGATGTTCATCAAATTCAGGTAAATCTCTTGCTAAAAATCCTCGATCAACATAAACACTTGATCCTGCAAGAGGTGCTTTTCTTGCCTCTGGCACATGTTGTTTGACATATTCCATAATTTCTTTATTGGCTTCGGCAAGACTTACCCCATGTGGTATTTCTCTAAGTAAACCTGAAGCAGTGTGCATTTCTTTTACCACATCAATCATTGAATCTAATTTTTCATCTTCACATTTAATGACAATGTCTATTCCTGGATCCATTTCATTCAAATGGCTATCAGTTATCACAACAGCTATTTCAATAAGTGCATCTTTTGTTAAAGAAAGTCCTGTCATTTCACAATCAACCCACACGATTAGGTCGTTGCCATTTGCCACGTTTAACTTCTTTCTTATTTAGTTAGCTTTTTTTACAAAGCGCGCCCGGAGGGAATCGAACCCCCAACCTACTGGGTAGAAACCAGTTGCTCTATCCGTTGAGCTACGGGCGCAGGCTCTCTATTTTGCTCTATTGCTCACAAGCAAAAGATATCCCCAGTTACTTTGTGTGTTCAAGCAAGTTAATTCAAAGATATTGCATCCTAGTAATCCCTATGTTTAAGGAGAAAAAATGAACGAAATTGTTACTACTGTAATGGGAAATGCTGTTACAGATGTTACTTTAAAAACTTTACCCTCAGGAAATTGTGTAGCAAATTTTAGAATTGCAAATAATCCAAAAAGGTTTGATAAACAATCAAATACTTGGCAAGAACTTGATCCAAATTTTTTAACTATAAATGCTTGGGGGCTTTTAGCTGAAAATATCGCAAATAGTGTTTTCAAAGGTCAGCCATTAATTGTTAATGGAAAATTAAAAGTGAAACAGTGGAAAGATGGAGAGAAATCAGGTACTTCAACTGAATTAGATGCAATTTCTATAGGTCATGATTTAACCAAAGGATGTGCGGAGTTTACAAAAATAAAAAAAGCACCTGATTTTTTTGGAAACGATAACTGGTCAGATGCAGAAACCAACACTGAAGTAAGTAATAAACAATAGTTTCGGTAATCTTTATGCGTGGCCGAATTTATTTATACCCTGTCGAAGGCAAGAAAAGCACATAACGAAAAAGTCGTTTTGGATGATGTAACTCTTGCTTTCTTGCCTGGTGCAAAAATTGGTGTTGTCGGTCCAAATGGTGCAGGTAAATCCTCACTACTTCGAATCATGTCTGGCAAAGATGATGTAAGTAATGGTGAAGCCATGCTTGCACCCGGTGCGACAGTGGGAATTTTAGAACAAGAACCGCAATTAACTGAAAACAAAAATGTTTTAGAAAATGTTGAGGAAGCTGTTTTTGAAACTAAAGCAAAACTTGCAAAATTTAATGAAATAAGTGAACAACTTGCAAACCCAGATGCAGATTATGACAAATTACTTGCTGAGATGGGAAAACTACAAGAACAACTAGATCATTTGGGCGCATGGGATCTTGATTCTCAACTTGAACAAGCAATGGATGCGCTAAGACTTCCCCCAGCTGACGCTGATGTAAAAGTTTTATCAGGAGGAGAGCGACGAAGAGTTGCACTTGCAAAATTACTTTTACAACAACCAGATCTACTTTTATTAGATGAACCAACAAACCATCTAGATGCTGAAAGTGTTTTATGGCTTGAACAACATCTAGAAAAATATCCAGGAACAGTAATTGCAATTACACATGATAGGTATTTTTTAGACAATGTCGCGCAATGGATTTTAGAATTAGATCGTGGACATACATTTCCTTATCAAGGAAATTACTCTACTTATTTGGAAAAGAAACAGGAAAGATTAAAAGTTGAAGGCTTGAAAGATGCAAAATTAAGAAAAAGATTGGAAGATGAATTAGAGTGGGTCAGATCAAGTCCTAAAGCAAGACAAGCAAAATCTAAATCAAGACTTGAGCGATATGAAGAAATGGCTTCAGAGGCAGATAAAACTAAAAAACTAGATTTTGAAGAAATTCAAATTCCACCAGGTCCAAGATTAGGTAATCAAGTAGTTGAAGTAAAAGAATTATCAAAAGGATTTGGTGACAAATTATTAATAGATAAATTATCTTTCACTTTGCCAAGAAATGGCATTGTGGGAATCATTGGTCCAAATGGTGTTGGTAAAACTACTCTTTTCAAAATGCTTTTAGGTAATGAAAAACCAGATTCTGGGGAAATAAAAATTGGTGACACGGTCAAAATTTCATATGTTGATCAGGGAAGAACTGGAATTGATCCTAAGAAAACTGTTTGGGAAGTTGTAAGTGATGGCCTAGATCATATAAAAGTTGGCAATATTGAAATTCCTTCCAGAGCATATGTTTCAACTTTTGGATTTAAAGGTCCAGATCAACAAAAACCTTCAGGAGTTTTATCTGGGGGAGAAAGAAATAGATTAAATCTAGCCTTAACTTTAAAACAAGGTGGAAATTTATTACTTCTAGACGAGCCAACAAATGATTTAGATGTTGAAACCCTAGCTAGTTTAGAAAAAGCATTACTTGAATTTCCTGGCTGTGCAGTAGTTATTTCTCACGATCGTATGTTTTTGGACAAGGTAGCAACCCATATGTTGGCTTATGAGGGTGATTCACAATGGTTTTGGTTTGAAGGAAATTTTGATTCCTATGAAAAAAATAAAGTTGAACGATTAGGTCCAGAAGCAGCAAGACCTCATAGAACTACCTACAGAAAACTAACTAGAAATTAATTGTGAAAATCAAACTAAACTTTGATGAAGTTCTAAGCTTAAAAAAATATTTGGAGAAATTAACTTTTTGGGATTATCGAAGTCTAATAAGAATTCAGATTAAAAATATAAATTTAGGAATATTTGGATCAACTCCGTTCAACGCTCTTGCTTTTATAGCTTTACCCATGGAAGAAGATTTAGCAGAAGTTGATTTAGTTGTTTCTGCAGCAGATATTTTAAAACAATTAAAAGATGACAAAGCAACAGAAATATTTATAAATGAAGTAAATAAACCTGCTCCAGAGTTAGCCTTGCTTCCTCCCAATGGTCCATGGATGCCAGGTGAAAAAGGTATTGCAGGAGATATTTTTCCTTTAGTTAAAGATCGTTTGGAAAAACTAAAAGCACAAGTAGAACCATTAAAAATGTTACAAAGCGAGAACTCAAAAAATTCACTCACAGAAAATGCATGGAGTGAAAATTTATGGGGAGGAATTCCTTTTGGTGCACTAAATGTTGCAGCAGGTATCGGGATGCTTTCTTTTCCTAATGCCAGGGTTAATGCTGCTACCTGTCAAGGATGGAAAAAACTTGCCACTCCAAGTGGTCAAGTATTTGTCAGACCACAAAAAGCCGTGAGAAATTTACTTTCGGTAGTTAAATAACGTCATCATTTCTAGTATTAACCATTGATTGTGCTGCCATTTGGAGATAATTCCAAATTTTGTCTTCTTTTTCTTTATCTAATTTTTGATTTTTTAGGGCTTTTCCCATATGACTAAGCCAAGCATCGCGTGCTTTAAAATCAATTGGAAAATTTGCATGACGCATTCTGAGTCTTGGGTGACCTCTAAGTTCTGAGTAAGTAGTAGGTCCACCCCAATATTGCATCAAGAAAAGAGTAAGTCTTTCTTTCGCGCCATCAATATCATTATCTGGATACATGGGTTTCAAAATTTCATCATTGATTACACCCTGGTAAAAATCATTCACTAAATTTCTAAAAAATAATTCGCCACCAAAAATATCAAAATCACTTGACATTAATATTTTTTTCAGCAGTTTTTGCAATATTTTTAATGATTCCTGGAAAAACAAAAACATGAAATGGGGCAATTAACCACCAATAAGCATGCCCTGCTAAACCTTTAGGATAAAAAATAGCTCTTTGAGTTAATTTGCATTTATCTTCTCCAATAGTTTCTACTTTAAACTCAAGCCAAGCTTTACCTGGCATTTTCATTTCAGCACGTAAACGTAGAATGTTATCTGGAATTCTTTCTTCAACTCTCCAAAAATCCAAAGTTTCACCAACATGAAGTGAATTGGGATCACGTCTACCTCTGCGTAAACCAACTCCACCAACTATTCGATCTAAAAATCCTCTTATTTCCCAAGCCCAATCAAAGGAAAAGTAACCATTATTTCCTCCAATGGCTTCTACAATTTTCCAAACTTCATTACTTGATTTATTGATTTCTTGAACTCTTACATCTTTGTAAAGTGATCCACCAGACCACTCTGGATCACTTGGCATTGGTTCTGAAGGAATACCAGGAATTGATGCACTTGACCAACGAGTTGAAACTTGTGCATCTCGTACTCTAATTAACGCAAGATCCACTGCTTTTTCAAAATTAGTTAAACCACCTTGAGGATCTGGTAAGTATTTTTTTATTGAATTATCTTGGCAAATGACTTCATTTATCAAACTTTTTACTAAAGGTCGCGCAATTGAACCAGGGACAGGGGTTACAAAACCAACCCACAAACTTGAAAGCCTAGGAGTTAAAAGCGGTACAGGAATTATTATTCTTTTTCGTAAATCAGCAACTTTTGCATATCGATTCATCATTTCTTTATAAGTTAAAATATCTGGACCACCGATATCGAATGCTTGGTTTAAGTCTTCTTTTATGCCAGCTGATCCAACCAAGTAATACAAAACATCTCTAACTGCAATTGGTTGAATTTTTGTTTTTACCCATCTAGGAGTGACCATAATGGGAAGTCTTTCCGTCAAATATCGAAGCATTTCAAAAGATGCAGAACCCGAACCAATAACCACACCTGCTCGAAGTTCAATTGTTGAAATACCTGAATTTCTTAAAATTTCACCTGTAATTTTTCTTGATTCTAAATGTTGCGATAATTTTTGAGATGGGATTAAACCTCCCAAATAAATTATTCGTTGAACTCTATTTTTCTTAGCAGAATCAGCAAAAATTTGTGCCATTTTTGTTTCAATTTCTACAAACTCATTTCCTTTATTCAATGCGTGTAGCAAGTAGTAAGCAACATCGACATTTTGCATTGCTTTTTCTACGTCTTCTGATTTCAAGGCATCACCTGAAATTATTTCTACTTTTTCAAACCAGGGCATATCTCTTAATCGATCGGGAAATCTTGCAAAAACTTTTACTTTATAACCAATATTTAATAATTCACGAATTAATCTTCCACCGATGTAACCTGTTGCCCCAGTTACTAAGCATGTGGCAGGTTCATTATTAGAATTTTTTCTAATCACAACATTGGTAATCTCAGCCATATATAAAGTCTGCCTTGAAAATAAATTTTTCGCTAATTATTGGGTAATTTATCGTTGATTTGGACTATTAGGAGTCATATTTGGCGAAGTGGGAAAAGGTCTTGCAAGAACAGGTACTCGGACATTTGCTTTATCAAAAGCTACTTTTAGTTTTTCTCTGATTTCTCTTGCAGATTGCATTGGTTTATCTGGAGCAGTTTTTGCTGTAATTCTTACAAAAACTGCATCTCCTGAAACCTGTTCAACCCCGGCATATTGGGGAGCATCTAACAACATTCCAGAAAAAGCTGGGTCATCTAACATCTCTTTTCCAACTCGATCAATGATGACTCTTATTTTTTCTAAA
>CAXBQJ010000066.1:0-6410 GCA_963977775.1 uncultured bacterium | reverse complement strand
TACACGACGTTCTTCCGATCTGTTTGGATATAACTTTGACCTGTGCGTTCATCAGTAATAACACGACCAACTTCACCAGTTGAATACGGAGGCATGTTGTAGTTATGCATGTATCGTTTGGTTGTTTCTGGCGACAAGGTGTCAAGTTTTTGCTCCAACTCCAACATATTTAAAGTTGTTATCCCTAAAACTTGGGTTTCTCCACGATTAAATAGAGCAGAGCCATGAGTTCTTGGCAAAATATTTACCTCAGCTGACAAATTTCTTAAATCAACCGGTGTTCTGCCATCAATTCTGATTTTATCTTTTAAAACTCGATCACGCATAATCTTTTTTGAAACTGAATCAAAAGCAGCCTTAATTTCTGATTCACGTTCAACAAAAGAATCTTTTAATTTTTCAAGAAGAGCGTTTTTTGCTTCATCCAAAGCAGTTTGGCGTTCAACTTTTCCACTAATCTGCATTGCTTTATCTATTGCTGGAGTTGAAAAATTTGAAACTGCTTCATAAACATCATCTTGATAATCTTTAAAGATAGGAAAATCTTTAGTTTCCTTTGCAGCAAGTTTTGCCAATTCAACTTGAGTTTGACAAAGTTGTTTAATGAATGGTTTTGCAGCCTATAAACCTTGAGCAACGACTTCTTCAGTTGGTGCACTTGCTCCACCTTTGACTAATTCAATTGTGTGTTCTGTTGCTTCTGCCTCAACCATCATGATTGCAACATCACCATCAGGTAACACTCTTCCTGCAACGACCATGTCAAAAACTGCATCTTGTAGATCAGGCCATTTTGGAAATGCAACCCAATGTCCATCAATTAATGCAACTCGTACTCCACCAATTGGTCCTGCAAATGGAAGTCCTGCAAGTTGAGTTGATGCTGATGCTGCATTGATTGCTAAAACGTCATATAAATCATGTGGATTTAATGACATTACAGTGACAACAACTTGTACTTCATTTCTTAAACCTTTAACAAATGCTGGTCTCAAAGGGCGATCAATCAAACGAGAAGTAAGAATGGCTTCTTCGCTTGGTCTTCCTTCTCTTCTAAAAAATGAACCTGGAATTTTTCCTAGAGCATACATTTTTTCTTCAACATCTATAGTTAAAGGAAAAAAATCAATTGATTCTTTTGGTTGTTTGCTTGCTGTCGTAGCTGACAAAACCATAGTTTCATCATCTAAAAATGCTTGAACAGAACCTGCTGCTTGTTGAGCAAGTCTTCCTGTTTCAAATCTAATATTTACTTTTCCAAACGGACCATTATCTAAAACGGCAACTGCTTTATGTATTTGTGAACCCACCATGGGTTTTATTCCTCTTTTTTTCTGTTTTGGGGTAATAAATAAAAGGAATAAATATTTCTTTTTTTGATCCGGTCATCGATCGAGACGCACGGAAAACAAATTATTTTCCGGACATCACTACCGAGGACCGAAGATCTATCTTCGTATTCCCTTAATTAATTACCCGATTTTTCGAATAATTTAAATGAGTTAGCGACGAATACCTAAACGATCAATCAAACTTCTGTAACGATTGATATCAGTATTAGCTAAATAGTCAAGCAATCTGCGTCGACGACCAACTAACAACATCAAACCTCTTCTGGAATGATGATCGTGTTTATGAGTCTTTAAATGTTCAGTTAAATGATTAACTCTCTCAGTTAATAAAGCAACTTGAACTTCAGGTGAACCTGTGTCACCTTGTTTAGTCGCGTAATTAGAAATTACACCAGACTTATCAGTTTTCTTCTCACTCATTTTTTCCTTTTTTCTCGGGCGCATAACTTGTCCAGAAAATTTTTTCTGTTAAGTAAGGATTTTAAGTCGCGATAAACCAAGCGCCCGCTTAGTAAATCGTCACTTCTAAGGCTATCAGCCGCTATAGGTATGGCTTGTTAGACGTCTAGTTTCCTCAACATCTTTTGCCATTTGGACAAGTAAATCTTCAACATTGTCATATTTCTTGCTATCTCTTAACTTATTCACAAAATCAAAAGAAACCTGTTCACCATATAAATCTAAATCGGTTCTATCCAATGCATATGCTTCAATTCTTTTTTCCTTACCATCAAAAGTTGGATTAGTTCCGATGGAAATTGCTGCAGGTAAAACTTCGGAAGTTTTTGATCTAATTAAATATCCTGCATAAATTCCGTCTTGAGGTATTGCAAACAAATTAGAGGTTTCTAAGTTGGCAGTTGGATAACCTAACTGTCTGCCACGATGATCTCCATGAACTACTGTGCCCTCTAATCTTGGATATCTTCCTAAAACTTTAGCTGCTTTATCTACTTCTCCATTTAAAATATGATTTCTTGCTCTCGTTGATGACCAAGGATTTTCTCCATCGCTAAATCTTGTAACAATCGTGGTTTGAAATCCATGATTTTGTCCATAATTTTTTAAAAACGTTGTATCTCCACTTGCCTTAAACCCAAATTTGAAATTGTCCCCAACTACTACATTTTTTACTTTTAAAGTGTTAATAAGTATTTTCTTAATAAATTCTTCAGGACTTAATGAGGAAAGTTCTTTGTTGAATGGCAAAACTAAAGTTGCATCTACTCCGCATCTTTCCAATAAAGTTAAACGAAAATCTAAAGAAGCAAGCGCTAATGGACTTTTTCCTGAAATTACACTTCTAGGATGAGGATCAAAAGTAACAGCAATTAGGGCAATGTTTGCTGAAGTCGCTAAATCTTTTGCTCTTGAAATTAATTCTTGATGTCCTCTATGTACACCATCAAAAACTCCAATTGCAACAACAGAAGAAGTTAAGTCATTTGCTACATCTTGTAAATCAAACCATCTAAACACTTTTAAACTCCACTAATTCCAGTTGCAAAAACTATTTGTGGTTTAAGCATGACACCATCACCATGGGCAAGTGCGACCAGACTTGGTTTTTTATCGATTAAGGCTACTGTTTCTGCTGGTTCATGTGTTTTCCTAACATATCTTCCATGAATTAAATCTTGAATTTCTTCAAATTCTACTTTGACACTTGGAAACATTGTAGTTGCTATTTCTGCCATTGAAATGAGAGGTAAATTATCAACTTTTAATTCTTCAATTTTCTTAGCATCTGAAATATTCCACTGTCCTGACTGCAAACGTCGTAAATTTGTTACGTGACCACCCACCTTTAATTGTTCACCAATATCTCTTGCTAAAGCTCTAATGTATGTGCCGCTTGAACAATGAATTGTTAAATTTAAATCAATATAGCTATTTACTTTTTTAATTTCATGAATATCTATTGCACTAATATGAATTTTTCTCGGTTTTAATTCAACTTTTTCACCTTTTCGAACTAAATCATATGCTTTTTGGCCGTTTATTTTAATGGCACTAACAGCTGAGGGGATCTGGTCTATGTCTCCGATGAAATTCAAAATTACAGAATTAATTTCGTTTTCATCTAAATTTGAACAATCAACTGTTTTTAAAATTTCGCCTTCCCTGTCATCTGTTGAAGTAGATTGACCTAGTCGAATTGTTGCTTGATAAGTTTTGTTATCGGATACTAAATAAGTTATTAATCTTGTTGCTTTACCAAGTCCTACTACCAAAACTCCTGTCGCATCTGGATCAAGGGTTCCAGCATGACCAACTTTTTTTGTGTTAGTAATTTTTCTTATTTGATGAACAACACTATGACTTGTCATACCAGAAGGCTTATCAATAATTAAAAAGCCATTTAAGGAATTTTCTTCCTTATCTAGATTCATCTCGCTCTTTATGTTTGTAAGGATCTTCTCCAGCAGCATACTTTCCACTTTTTGCAATGGCATGTAATTCTTCATCTCGCTTTTGAGCTGTTCTTAAAACCTCTGATATGTGCACAGCATTTTCTGGAATTGCATCATGAATAAAAGTTAAAGATGGAGTGTGTTTTATACCTAAAACTTTTCCAACTTCAGAACGAAGCATTCCTTTTGCAGATTCGAGAGCTTTTTTGGTGTTCAATCTATTTTCTTCTTCACCTAAAACTGTATAAAAAACAGTTGCTTCTCTTAAATCGCCAGTTACTCTGACTTCTGTAACTGTGACAAATCCAAGTCGTGGATCTTTTACTCGATTTTCAAGCAATAAGGCAACAGTTTCTCTAATGCGATCGGCTACTCTTCTTGCTCTTGCTTCATTCATAACTTTTAATTTCTAGGTTTTTCTCTTAATTCGTAAGTTTCAATCACATCTTCTACTTGTAAATCGTTGAAGTTTTCGAAGGAAATACCACCTTCAAAGCCTTCCTTTAATTCTGAAACATCATCTTTAAATCTTCGTAAAGAAGCTATATTTAAGTTTTCTGTTATCTGTTTACCATCACGAAGTATTCTTGCCTTAGATTTTCTTGTAATAGTCCCATCTCGCATAATTACACCAGCAATTGTTCCAACTTTACTTGATTTAAATATTTCACGAATTTCAGCAGAACCTAAACGCACTTCTTCATAAATAGGTTTTAATTTACCTTTAAGCGCTTTTTCGATTTCTTCAATTGCTTGATAAATAATTGAGTAGTAGCGAATCTCTATTCCTTCACGATCAGCCATTTCTCTTGCACCAGATTCAGCTCTTACGTTAAAGCCGATAATTATTGCATCAGAAGCAATGGCTAAATCAACGTCACTGTTAACAATTGCTCCAACACCACGATGAATAACTCTTAATTCAACATCTTCTCCAACTTCTAATTTCACTAATGAATCTTCTAAAGCTTCAACTGATCCAGATACGTCGCCTTTAATAATCAAACGAAGTTCTTGAGTTTCACCTTTCTTTAATGTGTCAAGCACATCTTCCAAAGTGTGACGTTTTTTTGCTTTAGCTAATTGAGCATTTCGATCGCGAGCAGATCTTGCTTGTGCAATTTGTCTTGCCACACGATCTTCTTCGACAACTAAAAATGTATCCCCAGCACTTGGCACAGTTGTTAAACCTAAAACTTGCACAGGATCTGATGGACCTGCAATCTCAACGTTTTGACCAGCATCATCAAGCATCGCTCTAACACGACCATGTGCATCGCCTACAACTATTGAATCACCAGATTTTAAAGTTCCTCTTTGCACCAAAACTGTGGCAACAGGACCACGGCCTTTATCAAGGTGAGCTTCAATTGCCACACCTTGTGCTTCTTGAGTTTGACTTGCTTTTAAGTCAAGAGCAGCATCTGCTGTCAAAATTATTGACTCTAATAATTTTTCAATTCCAACACCAGATTTTGCTGAAACGTCAACAAACATAGAATCACCACCATATTCTTCAGGAAGTAATCCATATTCTGAAAGTTGTCCACGAACTTTATTTGGATCGGCACCCTCTTTATCTACTTTATTTACGGCAACAACTATTGGAACTTCTGCAGCTTTTGCGTGATTCAATGCTTCAATTGTTTGAGGTTTAACACCATCATCTGCTGCTACTACTAAAACTGCAATATCTGTAACTTTTGCTCCCCGAGCACGCATCGCCGTGAAAGCTTCGTGACCAGGAGTGTCTAAAATTGTCACTTCACCTTCTGTTATGTCCATAATCCTCCAGCTGCTGTTGTTGTTGGAGAAGCGCATATAGTCGCTCGCTGCGTTGACGGTGGTGCAGCCGATAGTGAGAGCGTTGGCACTGACCCGTGTCGTGGCAGCGTTGTTGGCGACATCCGCGCCCAGTCCTCGCTGGCGACCGGCGCCGACGTGGTGCTGACGCTGCCGCCGGCCGGCGAAGCCTGCGCCATCGTCGAGGCGCCGACCACATCGACCACCATGATGATGGCGCTGGGCGATGCTCTGGCCGTTGCGCTGCTGGAAATGCTGCGCGATGGTGCGCGAGAGCAGATCCACCGGGCCGCCCGGCGGGAAGGGTGAAATCAGGCGGACAGGCTTGTTTGTTCGCTGCTGAAATTTCTTCAGATAAAAAGGTGAGATAGTTAAAATTTCATCTGCGGATTTTAATACCTTTTTTTCCAAATATTGATGAATACGCATTACCGGTAAAGAGATCCGGAACTCCTTTAACGCGCCCCAATCTGTCCATGGATCACGAAAATCGGCAATCCATTTCAACTGTGGATTTTTACTTTTTAACTTTTGTCCAATCAGATGTATGCTGTGTGGCGGGCCGGTCGTTATAACAATTTGAATATTTCGGTTTCTTATAAATTCATTCAGAAAATTGACGGAAGGCATTACCCAGAATATCCGCGGATCCGGAATAAAAAAATTTCCCCTGATCCACTTTGCAATACGGCCTTCCTGATTTGACTGGATTCCATTGCCCGGCTTACGCCCGAATGAAAATAAAGATTTGAATTTCTTAAAAACCCGATAAGGCTCCCAAATCGGAAAATGTAAAACCTCCGTGTCAGATGAAACATCCTTCAAAAGTGCATCATCGATG
>CAXBQJ010000065.1:0-6470 GCA_963977775.1 uncultured bacterium | reverse complement strand
TTTTGAATGGCGTCAAAGAGAGCTGGGTTTCCATCAACATCAGGACCTCCCAGGCGAGCTGCAACTTCAATTTTTTTAACTAATTTGGCAAATAATTTTGCACGTCTTGAATCAATAATTGCTTTCTTATGTTTTGTGGTTGCCCATTTACTATGCCCAGACATATTTATCCTTAACTATTAATTCTTGCTGCTGATTTTGCCATTTGCACGAAATATTCATGAATGCGGTTATCACTTGTTAGTTCTGGATGAAAAGCAGTAGCCAAAATCATGTTTTGTCTAACCATGACTGGATGTTCTTCATTCTTTTCATTCTTGACACTTGCTAAAACCTCAACTGCTGGAGAAATTTCTTCAACCCAAGGTGCTCTAATGAAAACAGCACGAAAATTATTTTTAAAATCTTTTATTGCAATATCTGATTCAAATGAATCGACTTGTCGTCCAAAAGCATTTCTTCTTACTGTGATATCAAGACCACCAATAGTTTCTTGATCTTGTCTTCCATCCAAAATTTTATTAGCTAACATAATCATGCCTGCACATGATCCATAAACTGCTTTTCCCTCTTTAATAAATTGCTTCAATGGCTGCATTAATCCAACTCTTTTAGCGAGCATGCTAATTGTGGTTGACTCACCACCTGGAATAACTAATGCATTAACTGTTTGTAACTCTTCAACACTTCTGACTTTTTGAACGGCAACATTTAAAGAGATTAAAGAATTGATGTGTTCTCTTACATCACCTTGTAGTGCTAAAACTCCGACTCTTAACAAAACAGAGTCACCAGCCGCGTCCGGCAAACCTTTCTGAAGTTGACAATGTGTCAATATTTATGCCAACCATTGCTTCACCAAGTCCACGGGAAACTTTTGCCACTACATCTGGATTATCAAAATTAGTAGTTGCATCAACTATTGCTTTGGCTCTTTGAGCAGGATCTCCAGATTTAAAAATTCCTGAGCCAACAAAAACTCCATCAGCACCAAGTTGCATCATTAATGCTGCATCTGCTGGTGTAGCAATTCCACCTGCAGTAAATAAAACAACTGGAAGTTTTCCAAGTTGTGCTACTTGTGAAACTAATTCGTATGGTGCTTGTAAATTTTTTGCAGCAGTAAATAATTCTTCTTTACTTAAACCTTTTAATCTGGCGATATCGCCTTTGATGGTTCTCATGTGTCTTACAGCTTCGACAACATTTCCAGTTCCTGCTTCACCTTTTGAACGAATCATTGCTGCACCTTCTGCAATTCTTCTTAAAGCTTCTCCAAGATTTGTTGCACCACAAACAAATGGAACAGTAAATTGCCATTTATCAATATGATTTGATTCATCAGCAGGTGTTAAAACTTCTGATTCATCAATGTAGTCAACACCAATACTTTGTAATACTTGTGCTTCAACTATGTGGCCAATTCTTGCTTTTGCCATTACTGGAATTGAAACTGCACTAATAATTTCATCAATCATGTCAGGATCACTCATTCGAGCAACTCCGCCATCTTTTCTAATATCAGCTGGCACTCTTTCTAATGCCATGACAGCAACAGCTCCTGCATCTTCAGCAATTTTTGCTTGCTTGGCATCGATGACATCCATAATGACGCCACCTTTAAGCATTTCAGCCATGCCTTGCTTAACTCTTGGTGTTCCGGTGCTGTTGTTTTGATTCACTACGGTTTTTCCTTAAATTATTTTTACTTCCCCAATTCTAACCCAGAGTAAATATTCCACAATTTAAGGTTTGCTTATTGCAAATATTTGGCTATAAGTGTGCTAATCCTTGAGGAATTTCGGCGTCAAATTCAATTACCTCTGGCATAGATGCTCGCCCAAATAGTCTAAAAAATCTAACTACCCAGCGCTTTCTAACCACGATTGCACCATTTGCTGCATCATTATAAAAAGTCAAGGCGTATTGAACTCTTCTAGAGGCAGCTGCAATTTCTTCTACAATTTTTTTATTTGAAATTGAATTAAGAGAGAAATTATTGTCAAAAATTTGTTTCAGAATTTTTGTCACGTTAGATTCAATTTGCCACTCATTGATTGAATGGACCTCTAAAGATTCTTCATTTATGGAATCTTGAATAGCTTGATTTAATTTATTTCTAAAATTTGAATCTATTTCTTGCATATTCACTAATTCTCGACATACTGCTGATCTAATTGCCAGTTGTCTATCAAGTGCATTTCTAGCATTTTCTACTTTTAAATGCAGTCGATCAAGTCTTCCAGCCACATTTGAAAGATAAACACCCAAAAAAACCAATAGGACTAAAAAAATAATCCAATTACTAATTTGCACTCCTCTATTCTGTCAGGAATGCATCCTTAACTCTTCTTCGGTCAAATCTTCCGCTCTTAGTTAACCGACCATATAACTGTCCCCTAAAGTCTTCTCGGACATTTCTTCCCTCAACACTTTTAACTGACTCATAAACATCAAGAATCTGTTTGACGATTACTGACCAGTCGTATTGATTTGCTCTTTCAAAACCTTTTTGAACAAAATCTTCTATTTTCTTTTGATTGTTAAATAATTCGATCAATGATTTTGCTAAATCATTTGAATCGTTAGTCTTAAATAGTTTGCCATATTTTCCATCACCTAAAACTCGTTTAAAGGCATCAAGATCTGAAGCTAAAACTGCAGTTTTGCTGGCCATTGCTTCTAATAAAACAATTCCAAAAGACTCCCCTCCAAGATTTGGAGCAATATAAACATTTGCACTTGCATAACAAGATGCTTTCATTTGAGTGGAAACATAACCTAAAAATTCAATATTTGCATGAAATTTCTGGTCCACTTTTTTTAAAATTTCTTCTTGATCTCCAGGTCCAACTAATAACAGCTTCAAATCGTTAAATTGATTTAATATTTCAGGTAGTGCTTTTAATAAAACTTCAAGGCCTTTTCGAGGTTCATCAAGTCGAGCAAGAAAAAGTATTGTTTTTTCTTTATTAAATCCTGGTAATAATTTTGCATCCTTAAAATTATTTACCCTGACACCATTTGGAATTACCACAGCATCTCCGCCCAAATGATCAATCATGGTTCTTTTTGCTTCTTCACTAACAGCTATTCTTGCGATAACTTTTTCCATCATTGGTTGCAAAAGAAATTGCATATTTTTTACTGCATACATATTGTCATTTGAAGTGTGATGAGTGGCAACAATTGGACCACGAGCAGACCAAGCCGCGATTATTGAAGGACTTGGTGTTGTTGGTTCATGCAAATGCAAAATATCAAATTTATTATTTCTTAACCAACTTCTTGTTCTCGCAAATGCTGCAGGATCAAATTTAATTCTTGCAACTGAACCGTTGTATGGAAGTGCAATAGTGCTTCCTGCACTTGTTACATAAGCTGGTAAAGAATGTTCATCACTTGTTGGAGTTAATACATTTACATAATGGCCCAAATCAAATAAAGATTCGGCTAAATCTTGAATATGTTGTTTTACACCGCCAGGAACCGACCAGTCGTATGGACAAACCAAACCAATTCTCATTATTTATTCACTAAGTGGTTGTTCAATCTTTTTAAAGGAGTAACATCTTTCCAAACCTTTTGCAGCATGTGCCAATCCTTTGGATGGTTCTTAATCTCTCTTTCAAAGATATCAGCCAATTTTTGAGTTAGAGATTTGATGTTTTCCTCTTTTGAAAGATTTTGATCTGGTGTTAAAGGGGGAAAGAATTCTAAGGTTAAAATATTTTTTTCATCATAAAAAGATGACATTGGGACAATTGATCCATTCAATATTGTCGCAATTGCCGCTGGGCCAACTGGAAAAGTAGTTTTAGATTTTGCGTAGCTAATTTCAATCCCATTTTTAGTTATGTCTCGATCGGCAACCAAAGCAATCATTCGGCCTTCTTTTGCTCGCCTTATTAGCTGCATGAAGATATCAGTTTCTCCTTCTGTGGGAATTACTTCAGCGCCAAAGGCATTTCTAAATTTCACAAATTTTTTAAATAATGACTCAGGTTTTAATCTTTCTGCAACTGTAGTTAATTCCCCAAAATTATGGGTGTACCAAAAGCCTGCAGCGTCCCAATTTCCCATATGAGGCATAGCTGTTATAAAAGGTTTTTTGGCTTGAAAGGTGTCTTGTAAATGTTGCAATCCAATAATTCTTATATTTTGATTTACATAGTTTTTAGTCCAAACAGGTAAACGAAATAATTCTTGCCAGTAACGAAAATAAGTTTTCATACCTTCTTTAACTATATTTTCAAGTTCAAGTGAGTCTGTTTTTAAATCCAACATAAAACTCAAGTTTGACCTTAACTGCTGAACTCCTTGAACATCTTTTTCATAGGCAATTTCTGCAAATTTTTGAAACAATTTTTTTGTTAAATTATCGGGTAATTTTTTGACTAATGCCCAGGCAAGCGAATAACCAAATCCAACTAAATAATTCATCGATTTCTCTCTAAAATTTCTTTACTTTGTTTGTTTATGAACAAAATTCATTCTTTGAATTACAGTAACAATACTTATTATTGCTAAAGCCCACATCGCAATATCGATTGCTGCAAGATAGCCCAAACCAGCTAAAAATGATCCTGCCATAATTAATAGAACTCTTTCAGGTCTTTCTGCTAAACCAGTGTCACAAGATAGGCCCAAACCCTCTGCCCTTGCTTTCGTATATTAAACTATTTCACTTGCGATTAAAGCAATTAAACAAATTACAACCAATAAAAAATTATTTTTTTCAAGATAGTAAATTGCAAAACTTGCTAAAACCACTCCGTCTGCGACTCGATCCATAACAGAATCAAAAAATGCTCCCCATTTTGATTTTTTACCAATCATTCGGGCCATAGTTCCATCTAAAGCATCAAAACCTACAAAAAAAGTGAACAAAATTACACCAAGCAAAAATTTACCTTGAGCAAAAAAATTTATGGAAACGATGGAAACTCCGAGAGTTCCAATAAAGGTAATTAAATCAGCAGAAATTCCAAGTTTTATAAAAAGTTTGGCAAATGGATTTGCAATAGCGGTAGTGATATTTTTTGCCTTAGTTTTTGCAAGCATCAATCATTCCAAGCAGCAGCTAATAATTTCTGAGTATCTTTAAGCAATTGTGGAATAGATTTTGCTCTGCCAATTATTGGCATAAAATTAGTATCTCCACCCCAACGCGGAACAATATGTTGATGCAAATGATCTGCCACACTCGTGCCAGCAACTGGACCTTGGTTCATTCCAATATTGAATCCTTGCGCTCCACTTGCTTTTCTTAAAACACTCATGGCTTTTCTAGTTAATTCAGCCATTTCATTTGATTCCTCATTGGTAATTGAGGTGTAATCAGAAAAATGTCGATAAGGTGCAATAAGTAAATGACCTGCATTATATGGATATAAATTTAAAACTACGTAATTTAATTTCGCTTTATGTACTACTAATGAATCTTCTTCATTAGCTTTAGTCGCTGCACAAAAAGGACAATCTTGTTCAACCGTTCCATCTGATCTGACATCGGTTAAGTATTGACCACGATGTGGAGTCCATAAACGAATCCAGGCATCAGGAAGTCCAGTTTCAGGATGAGACATTTAAACCTGAATTCTTTTTTCAACTGCATCAACTATTTGTTGTACAGCTTTTTCAACTGTTACCCCATTTTCTTGGGTGCCGTCTCTAAATCTAAATGAAACTGCGTTAGATGAAACATCCTGATCACCAGCTATTAACATGAAGGGAACTTTTTGTGTTTGTGCATTTCTTATTTTCTTTTGCATTCGATCATCACTAGCATCAATTTCGACTCGAATACCTTTATCTTTCAATTTTTTAGAAACTTTTTCTAAA
Source organism: uncultured bacterium (assembly GCA_963977775.1). Classification (GTDB taxonomy): domain Bacteria; phylum Actinomycetota; class Actinomycetes; order S36-B12; family UBA5976; genus ATZT02. The sequence goes on along the minus strand of CAXBQJ010000065.1, from coordinate 626 downwards.
TAATCAACATGGCTATCAGCAATTGGAATACACACCACCTGGACTGGAGACAACCAAGGAGGAAAAGCTCCCGCATAATGTTCTAACAAAACTCCGAAAAATCTTTCAATTGAACCAAATAACGCTCTATGGATCATTACTGGTCTTTTAATGCTTCCATCTTTGTCTTTATATTCAAGTTCAAATTTTTGCGGTAATTGAAAATCAACTTGGATTGTGCTCATTTGCCAAGTTCTTCCTAGTGCATCTTTTGCTTGAACCGAAATCTTAGGACCATAAAAAGCAGCACCACCTTCATCCATAACAAGTGGAATGTTTTGCGCATTTGCGGCTTTTCTTAAAATTTCTGTTGCTTCTGCCCACTCACTATCTTTACCAATAAATTTTTCATCATTTTTAAAATACAATTGAAATCCTTCTTCAAAAAAACGTGAAGAATTTAATAATTTTTGAAGATTTGTTTGGATGTTTAATTCTTTTAATTGGCAGAACATTAAATTGGCTATCAAATCCAACGGCTAATATTTCTTCATCTTTTGATATTTTTACTATCATATATGTTCTCTTTTAATAATTCTCAAAAACTAATATTTTGTAGTGCGGACAGATCGTTTAGTTTTGTATTT